>JBBRXR010000279.1:0-3547 GCA_038238485.1 Elusimicrobiota bacterium
CAGGCGTTTCGGAACCGTGGAGCTGGACGCCCTTCAAATTGAGTTTGGCCGCGAGCTCGGCGATATCGCCGGGATCGGCGTCAACGAACACGCCGATCACCGACGCGAACGTCGGCAGCGCCGGAACCCAGCCAAGCGCGTTCGTCGGCGAGACATAACGCTTGCTGCCCTTCCAGAAATTCACGCCGAGAAAGTCCGCGCCGTAATTCAGCGCCCAGGTGGCGTCGTCCTTGTTGGTGATGCCGCAGATCTTCACTTTCATGGGTCAGTCCTTTCCTTCGCCGGCGTTCACGAGCGCGCGGGCGGCCTTTTCCAGGTCGGGTTGTTTGAGCAGCGATTCCCCCACCAGCATGGCGAAAACGGGCAGGGCCTGAAGGCGCGAGACGTCCGCCGCCGTCTTGATCCCGCTTTCCGCCACGACGTAACGGTCGGCCGGGATACGCGGGGCCAGCGTCACGATGTTGTCCGGCCGCATTTCGAGCGTGCGCAGATTCCGCGTGTTGATTCCGATGAGGCGGGCCTCGGTTCGAAGGGCGCGGTCCAGCGCTTCGGCGCTGAAAATCTCGACAAGCGGCTCGAGCCCGAATTGCCGCGCGCAGGCCGTCAGCTCAGCCAACTGACCGGGAGAAAGCATGTCGGCGATCAGGAGCACCGCGTCGGCCTCGATCGCACGCGATTCGGCGATCTGGTACGGATCGAAAATGAAATCTTTGCGCAGGATCGGAAGCTGGCAGACGGTTCGCGCGCGGGCGATGTCGACCAGCTCGCCGCCGAAGCTGTCGGGCTCGGTCAGAACGGAAAGCGCGGCGGCCCCTCCGCGTTCATAAGCGGTGGCGATGGTGCCGGGGTCGTAATGTTCCCGAATAAGGCCGGCCGACGGGCTCATCTTCTTCATTTCCGCGATCAGGCGAATCGAGCCCGGACGGACGAGGGCGCTGACAAAGTCGCGAGGCGAGGGCATGCCCGAGGCGCGGCGCTCCATTTCCACCGTCGAGACGCGCTCCATCGCGTCCTTGAGACGGGCGCGCCGGTGAACGAGAATATCTTCGAGCGTGTCGGTGGTCATGGTTCGATCATCCGCGAGGTGTCAGCCAGCTGGGCGCATTTCTCGAGGGCAGCCCCGGAATCGATGGCCGTCGCGGCACGGGCCGCCGCTTCCTTCAGCGAAAAAGGCTTTCCGGTGAATGCGCGCTCGGCGATCCAGATGAGCGCCGCCGCGTTCGCGACGATCACGTCGCGCGCCGGATGCTTGGTGCCGTTGAGGATCGATCGAATCAGGTTCGCGTTGGTCTCGGCGTCGCCGCCGGCCAGATGCTTCGACGAAACGCGGGGAAGGCCGAAATCCTTGTGGGTCCAGCGGTAGGTTTTGATCTTCCCCTTGAACACCTCGGCGACGTCGGTGGCGTTGTCGAGGGTGACCTCGTCCCAGCCGTTGGAGTTGACCGCGAGACCGGCGAGATGTCCCATCTGACCCATCACCTGCGCGATCGGCCGAAGGAGGGCCTTGTCGAAGACGCCGATCAGCTGCACTTTCGCGTGCGCCGGGTTCGTCAGGGGGCCAAGCAGATTGAAAACGGTGCGCACGCCAAGCTCGCGGCGCGTGGGCATGGCGTTCTTCATCGCCGGATGGAAGTTGGGAGCGAAGAGAAATCCGATGCCGATCTTGTTCAGGCATTCTTCGACGACGGCCACGGGCGGATCGACGCGCACGCCGAGCTTCTCAAGCACGTCAGCGCTGCCGCAACGCGACGAGATGGCGCGGTTGCCGTGCTTGGCGACGGTGAGACCGGTGCCGGCGACCACGAAGGCCGCCGCGGTCGACACGTTGAGCCCCGCCTTGCCGTCGCCGCCAGTGCCGCAGGTATCGACGATTCGTTTCGAGGTGAGCGCGAGCGGCGTCGACGCGTCGCGCATCGCGAGAGCGCAGCCGGCGATTTCCTCGGGCGTTTCCCCCCGGGCGCGCAGGGCCACCAGGAAACCGGCGATCTGCGACGGCGTCGCGGCGCCGGACATGATCTCTTTCATGGCTTCGTAGGCTTGAGCACGCTTCAGGTCGCGGCCGTCAATGAGGGCGGAGATCGCTTCCTTGATCACCGACGCGCCTTCATCTTCAGAAAATTCCGAAGGATCTTTTTCCCGCCGTCGGTCAGAATGGATTCCGGATGGAACTGCACGCCTTCGAGCGCCTTGAGGCGCTTGTGACGCACGCCCATCACTTCGCCCTTGTCGGTGCGCGCGGTGATCACGAAGTCGGCCTTGATCGACGACGGTTCGGCGAGAAGCGAATGGTAGCGGGTGGCCGTGAACTTCTGGGGGAGGCCGGCGAACACGCCCTTCCTGTCGTGAATGATCTCGGACGTCTTGCCGTGCATCAGGCGCTTGGCGCGCACGATGTTGCCGCCGAACGCGTGGCAGATGGCCTGATGGCCGAGACACACGCCGAGGATCGGAATTTTTCCACCGAGTTCTTTCACGAGGTCGACGATCACGCCGGCGTCCTCAGGACGTCCCGGGCCGGGCGAGATCACGATGTGCGTGGGTTTGAGCGCCGTGATCTGGTCGATCGTGAGCTCGTCGTTGCGCACCACGCGCAGATCCTGGCCCATCTCGCCCAGGTACTGCACGAGGTTATAGGTGAACGAATCGTAGTTGTCGATCATGAGGATCATCGGCGTCCTCCAAAGAGCGTGCCCGATTCGGCGAGCTCGACCGTGCGCTTCATGGCGCCCGCCTTGCTCTCGGTTTCGTCGTATTCGGTGGCCGGGTCGGAGTCGGCAACGATGCCCGCCCCGGTCTGAATGGAAACGACGCCATCGTTCCACAGCAGCGTGCGGATTGTGATCGCCATGTCCATATTCCCCGTGTAGGAAAAATAGCCCGTCGCGCCGGCGTAAGGGCCGCGCTGCTCCGGCTCCAGTTCGTCAATGATCTCCATCGCGCGGATCTTGGGCGCGCCCGAGACCGTGCCCGCTGGAAACGCCGAGCGGATGAGGTCGAAGCCGTCGCGGCCGGGCTTCACTTCGCCGTTCACTTCCGACACGATGTGCATGACGTGCGAGTAGCGCTCGACCGTCATGAAATTGGACACCTTCACCGTGCCGTACCGGCACACGCGGCCCAGGTCGTTGCGGCCGAGATCGACAAGCATGAGGTGCTCGGCGCGTTCCTTCGGGTCCGCCAGCAGGCTCTTCTCCAGCGCCTTGTCGTGGCGTTCGTTGAGTCCGCGCGGGCGCGTTCCGGCAATCGGGCGCGTCATGGCCTGTCCGTTCTCGAGGCGAACCAGCGCCTCGGGGCTGGACCCGATCACGGCCTTCTTGCCGAACTTGAAGAGGTACATGTACGGCGACGGATTCACCACGCGCAGGCAGCGGTAAATGTCGAGCGGCGTGGCCGCCGTCTTCTTCTGCTGGCGACGAGAGAGAACGACCTGAAAAATGTCTCCCTTGCCGATGTAATCCTTGCCCTTGCGCACCATCTTCAGGAAGTCGGCGCGGCTCATGTTTGACTCGAACGCGGTGGGCTTGCGGCGTCCCGATGTCGCGGGCAG
>JBBRXR010000280.1:0-3544 GCA_038238485.1 Elusimicrobiota bacterium
GAGGGCGCAGTTCGGCCAGGCGCTGCTGATGGCGGTCGAACATCGCGAGCCAGATCGCCACCTTGTAGCCGAAGGTCACCGGCAGCGCCTGCTGCAGATGCGTGCGGCCGGCCATCGGCGTGTCGCGGTGCTTCTTCGCGAGCTCTTTGAGAACCTCGATGAACTGGTCGAGGTCGGCGGACAAAATCTCCCCCGCCTCTTTGATCTGAATGGCGAGCGCGGTGTCGACCACGTCGCTCGAGGTGAGACCCATGTGCAGAAAGCGCGCGTCGGGGCCGATCACTTCTTCCATGTGGGTGAGGAAAGCGATGACGTCGTGCTTCACCGTGGCCTCGATCTCGAGGATGCGCGGCACGTTGATGCGGACTTTTTTGCGGCAGGCGTCGATGGAGGCTTTCGGAACCTGTCCCTTCTTCGAGAGCGCCTCGGCGGCCAGGATCTCGATTTCGAACCACGCCTTGTAGCGACGTTCGTCGCTCCAGAGCTCGGTCATGATGGGACGGGAATAACGGGGAATCATGGTTGGCTTCCTTTGTCGAGGTCGATCTTGCCGGCGCACACGTCGCGCACCACCTGAACGTAAAGTTTGTGCTCCACCGGATGAATTTTCTCGGCGAGCGTGTCGGGCGTGTCGGTGGGTTCCACCGCCACCTTCGCCTGCGCGATGATCGGGCCTTCGTCGTAAATCTCGTTCACCAGGTGGACCGTGCAGCCCGATTCCTTTTCCGCGGCCGCGATCACGGCCTCATGCACGAAGCGCCCGTACATGCCCTTGCCGCCATACTTCGGCAGCAGCGCGGGATGGATGTTCAAAATCCGGTTGGGGAACGAGCGAACCATGCACGGCTCGAGCTTCATCATGTAACCGGCCAGGCAGACAAGCTCGATGTCGCGTTCGTTGAGCGCCTTGGCCATTTTCGAACAGAAGAGCGTGCGGCTTTTGAATTTCTCCGGCTCCATCACCACCACTTCCACGCCGGCTTCCCGGGCGCGCGTGATGGCGTAGGCGTGACGGCGATTGGTGACGAGGGCGACGATTTCTCCATCGATGTCACCCGTTTTCACCGCGTCGATGAGCGCCTGAAAGTTGGTGCCGTTTCCCGAGGCGAGGACCGCGATCCGCTTCTTTCGCGGCGCGGCGTCAGGCATAGACGACGTCGCCGTCACCCTTGATGATGTCGCCGACCACCGTCGATCCCTTGAGCTTTTTCAGGACGGCGTTGGCCGCTGCCGGCGCGACGACGATGATGAGGCCAAGGCCGTTGTTGAAGGTGCGGAACATTTCCGCCTGCGACAGGCGCGCGCGCTGCTGGACGATCTTGAAGATCTCCGGCGTTTTCCACGAGCCGACGTTGAGCCGGGCCGAGAGCGTTTTGGGCAGGATGCGCGGAATGTTATCGGTGAAGCCGCCACCGGTGACGTGAACCAGGCCCTTCACCTGCGTCTTGCCGCCCTTGTTCAGGGCCGCGATGACCGGAAGAACGGGGCGGACATAAAGTTTCGTCGGCGCGAGGAGCAGGCTCGCGAGCGACTTCCATTCGCTGCGCGGGATGACGCGGCGCACGAGCGAGTATCCGTTCGAGTGCAGGCCCGAGGACGGCAGCCCGATCATAACGTCGCCGGCGCGCACCGTGTCCTTGGGCTTGAGCATCTTCGATTTCTCGACGACGCCCGTGGCGAAGCCGGCCAGGTCGTACTCGCCCGGCTTGTAGAAGCCCGGCATCTCGGCGGTTTCGCCGCCGATCAGCTCGCAGTCGGATTCCTTGCAGGCATTCACGATGCCGCGCACGACCGCTTCGGCGATGCCGACGTCGAGCGTGCCGCAGGCGAAATAGTCGAGGAAAAAAAGCGGGCGCGCGCCCGAGCAAATGAGGTCGTTGACGTTCATGCCGACCAGGTCGCAGCCGATGGTGTCGTGCTTGTCCAGCGCCTGCGCGATGGCGAGCTTGGTGCCCACGCCGTCGGTGCAGCCGATCAGGACGGGCTGCCGGTAACCCTTTGGAAGGACGATGCCGTCGGAAAATCCGCCGATGCGCGGGGCCATCTTCTTGATCCGATTCACGAGCTCATTGCCCGCGTCGATGTCCACGCCTGCTTTCTTGTAAGTGATCATTTCTTTCGGGATCCTGGTTTGACCGCGGGGAGCTTCCCCTGTCGGCAGAGTTCGCATTCGCCCGTCGTCCACGACTTCACGTCGATGCTCAGCAGGCTGTGCACGGGCTTCTTCCATTTGGAAAGTTTTTCGGCGGGCGTTCCCCCGCGATTGACGATCGATCCGATGCCGACGAGTTCTCCGCCCATCGGGCCCACGAGCGAAACCACTTCGTTCGTCGAGAGGCCCGTGGTGATGACATCTTCAATGACGAGCACGCGATCGTCCTGGTCGATGGTGAACCCGCGGCGCAACACCGGCTTGCCGGCGTCGTCCTTCTCGGAAAAAATCGCTCGGGCGCCCTTGGCGCGCGCCACTTCATGGCCGATGATCAGTCCGCCGATGGCGGGCGAGAGCACGGCGGTGATGCGCTCGGGGAACAGCGCGGCCAGCCGTTTACCGAGGTCTTCAGCCACCTTGGGGTCCTGCAGGAGCATCGCGCACTGCAAATAGCGGTCGGAATGCAGGCCCGACGACAGAATGAAATGCCCGTCGAGCAACGCCTGGCGCTCACGGAAAAGCGGGAGGAGGTCGTTCGTCGTCGCGGCGGCGGACATCAGACGCCCTTCTTCCAGTCGGCAAGGACGGCGGAGGCGAGTTCGGCGGGTTCGCGCGCTTCGATGATCGGGCGGCCGACGACGATGAAGCTGGCCCCGGCGAAACGCGCGTGCCCGGGCGTGGCCACGCGCTTCTGGTCGCCCGCGGCGCCGTCCGGCATGCGAATGCCGGGCGTAACGATGGTGAAATTCGGGCCCAGGAGCTGGCGGAGGGCGGCCGTTTCCCCCACCGACGCGACGATGCCGTCGATGCCCGACCGCTTGGCCAGGTCCGCCAGGCGCGACGCCTGGTCCATCGGAGAGCGGTTGAACCCGATCTGGTCGAGGTCGACCTGCGAGAGGCTCGTCAAAACGGTAACGCCCCACACTTGGGGTCTCTTCTTCACGCCGGCCACGGCCTTCAGGGCGGCTTCGCCGGCGGAAGTGTGCACGGTCAGGCTGAACACGCCGGTGCCGGCCGCTTCCTTCACCGAGCGCTCCATGGTGTTCGGAATGTCATGGAATTTGAGATCGAGGAAAATCTTCTTCCCGGCCGCACGGATCTTCTTGAGGATGGAGGGCCCGTAGCGGAGAACGAGCGTGGGGCCGACCTTGTAGACGTCGCACTGGTTCTTGGTGCGCCGGAGGAGGGCCAGGGCCTCTTTTTCCGTGTCGACGTCGAGGGCGATGATCAGGGGTTTCATGGGGGTTTGCGCTACCTTAGAAAAATGGGAGGGCCGCGTCTAAGCGGCCGTTCCCACCGCCTCTTTGATCGATTTCAGTCCGTCTTTTTCCATCAGCGTCAGCAAGCCGCGGTTGATGTCCCGCACGAGTGTCGGGCCCTGGTAAATCCAGC
>JBBRXR010000281.1:0-3534 GCA_038238485.1 Elusimicrobiota bacterium
ATCACGACGGCGATCTCGACTTCGTGATCTCGGGCGCGAGCTCAACGACCCGTCTCACCCAGATGTACAAGAACGACGGCGCGGGCAACTTCACGCTCTTCTCAAACCCGCTGGGCGACTTCACTGGCGTCCAGGACGGCGCGGTCGCCATGGCCGACATGGACAACGCTTTCGGCTGGCTGGACATTGCGGTGGCCGGTCGGCTTTCGACGGGCGTCGAGTCGCTGAAAATTTACCGCCAGGTGGAAGCGGACAAGTTCTCGAGCGTGGATCTTCCGTACGGGGTGGCCGACGGCGGCCTCGCCTTCGGCGACGTCGACAATGACGGCGACCCGGACCTCGCGGTGATGGGCCAAATCGGTTCGAACTACCGCCTGCTCGTGCTGAAGAACAACAGCGGCACCCTTTCCTATGACGCGAACTGGGACCTGAGCGCGAGCTCGGGCGTCGCGCAGGGTGGCATTCAGCTCGCCGACATGAACAACGACGGCAAACTCGACCTCGTGGTCCTCGGCCGCCGCAGCTCGGAAGCGCACCTGCGCATTTACCTGAACACAGGCAATCCAGCCCAGCCGTTCACGACGGCGGTCACAGTGGAAACCCTTTCGTTCTCCTATGCCAGCATGGCGGTGGGGGACTACGACAACGACGGCGATCTCGATGTCTTTGTGCAGATCACCGGCCAACCGCGGCTCTACAAGAACATGATGACCGAAACGGGATCGATGACGTTCCAGATCAACCGCCTTGGTCTTCCGGGCCTGCGCTCGGGCGCCGTCGCCTTCGCCGACTACAATGCCGACGGATTCCTTGATCTCGCGATGGCGGGCACCACCGGTTCCGTGCGGCGCCTGCTCGTGATTCCTCAAACGGTCGCCGGCGGCCAAGGCCTCGGTTTCGACGTGGGCCGCGCGCAGGACCTGCTCGGCGCCGCGCAGGGCCTCGAGAACGCGGGTCTCGCGTTCGGTGACTTCGATGGCGACGGAGATCCGGATCTAATCGCGGCGGGTAAGGACAACACGTTCCCGGCGAACCGCCAGTTCATGTTCCTTCGCAATCATGAGATCGGCGCATCCAACCCGGGCCGCGCGAACCCGGCGCCCAACGCGCCGCTCGCCAGCAAATTTGAATTCAAGTTCGATGGCGTCACGCTGCGCACACGTTGGGAAGCGCCTTACGACCAGAACGCCAACGGCGACTCGCTCGCCGACTCGCTCACCTACGCGGTGGAAGTGAAGGCCGGCGACGGTTCGACCACATTCCTTTCAGGTTCCTACGCTTCGCCGTTGATGGGCGGGTTTATCAAGCCAGTCAAAGTGAATGGCAAGCTTGAACTTCCGATCCGCGGTCTCCCGGCGGGCGGCGCCGACTACAAGGTGCGCGTACGCGCCATCGATTCCTCGCTCCAGCCCGGCCCGTGGTCCTCCGTGGTCACCGTCCACCTCGACGAAATCAGCGCGCCGCGCAACGTGGCGGGAACGCCGAGTTCTTTCGACAGGATTACCTGGAGCTGGGACCCACCGATCCAGTCCGCGGGTCTGATTGGCTATCGAGTCACCAAGGTCGACGGCACGCCGGTGTCGGGCAACTTGACGTTCGGCGCTCCGCCGTTCCAGTGGCAGGAAACCGGCCTTCTTTCCAACACGACCTATCAACGCCGGGTTGAGGCGTACAGCCTGATCATGACGTCGGCATCGGCGGCCGCGCAGGCAACGACGCAGGTGCGCACCTTCACCGGCGCGCCGGACGCGCCTATCAATTTGACGCTGGCGCTTCCCGCCGGCGCGACGGTTTACGACAAGCTGGAGCTCGCGTGGGCCGACACGAGCCCGAAGCCCGACCGCGAGGCGGAAAGCTACCGCATCGAGCGCGCCTCCGGCGCCGCCGGTCCGTTCACCCAGATCTTTGAGGTCACGCCGGCTGCAACGGGCTACATCGACACCGCGCTCGCCCCGAACACCAGCTATTACTACCGGATCCGCGGTTACAACGCGGCAGGTGTCAGCGTGCCGTCGACGGTTGCGGCTCGCCTCACGCGTCCGCAGAAACCGTCGTCGCTCGCTTTCCAAAACGTGTGGGCGAGTTCCATGACGATTTTGTGGCTGAGCGACAATGCGGTGGGAACGTCGTTCGAAATTAATGTGAGCACGGAGGCCTCGTTCCTCTCGGTCGCGTCGAGCTCTATCACGGTGAAAGGATCGTCGGCTCAGCAGACCATCGGCACGATCGGCGGCCTGACGGCGCTCACCACCTATTACGGCCGCGTGCGCACGCTGAGCTCGGCGATCGACATCCCGCCGGCCACAGTCGACTTCGTGCTGGTGCCTGGCTTCGCGGTCACGAAGAAGCCGTTCGTCGTCCTTGAGAAACCGATCATTACCGCCATCAATTTCCGGCCCCTCGCGACGGATTTCGACAAGTTCCAGGTCGTCTGGACCTCCGGCCCGATGGTGAACAGCTATTCGCTTCAGCGCAGCCGCACGCCCAACCAGGGCTACGCCGAGGTCGCCACGATCAGCACGCCGACCGTCAGTGCAGTGGATCCGGGCGCGCTCCTGGCCGACACGCTGTACTACTACCGCGTCACCGCTTTCCCGGCGCCGACGGAAGACGCGGACTCCCCGACGTCGGACCCGTTGTCGCGCCGCACGAAGTCCGCGCCGGTGACGGCCTGGAACACGTTCGACATCTACACGACGAGCATGACGGTCCGCTGGACGTCCGCCAACCCGGCGACGGTGACCTACAACCTCGCGCGCTCGACCGATAATTTCATCACCGTCACGGTCTCGACCTTTTCGACCACCTCGGCCACCATCGTGACGCTCACGGCGAACACGACGTATCAGTTCCGCGTTCGCTCGACGAACCGCGACGGCGTCTCATCGAACGTTGATTTCTCGGACGTCCCCATGATGGAAGCGCTCACCAAGGCGGCAGCGCCGGCGGCGCTCGCGTACTCGGCGGTCGGCGCCGACCACCTCACGGCCAACTGGTCGTCGGTCAACCCGGCGGGAACGGTCTTCCGCGTGCAGATTTCCAGCTTCTCGGATTATTCGCAGGACGTCTTCGAGGCGACCACCACGGCGGGCAACCATCTCTTCGATGCGTTGGCGTCGGACGTGGTGTACTTCGGCCGCGTACTCGCGCGCAACGCCGCGGGTGAGGAATCGGCCTGGACGGCGCTCGGCAGCACGCGCACGCTCCCTGGCGGCTTCCTGATCGCCCGCCCCACAAACCTGGCGCTGACGGTCCAGTCTCCGCATCGCATCAAGCTCGACTGGTCGGATAATTCCAGCAACGAGACGGCTTTCGCCATCGACCGCAGTCTCAACGGCGTGGGATGGGTGGCGATTGCCACCGGCGTCGTCGCCAACGCGACCACCTACGTCGACATTGGTGGCCTCGCGGCCGACACTTCCTATTATTACCAGGTGCGCGCGATGAATGGCGGCTTCAGCTCCCAGCCGTCCGACCCGCAGATGACGGTTACTTGGGCCGACGTCCCGACGTTCCCGGCTTCTCCATTCACCC
>JBBRXR010000282.1:0-3514 GCA_038238485.1 Elusimicrobiota bacterium
CTTCTCGCGGAGCGCAAGAAGCCTCCCCTCCTCGTCATCCAGCCGGCCACGCCCATGCCACCTGGTCGGCGGACGCCTACGAGCGCGCCCATGCGAAGCTCGAGCGTGTGCTCGTGATGCCGCAGCAGCACAAGATATGGAACGTGCCGTGACCGCGCCGGTTGCCCTGCTCACCGACTTTGGGCTCTTCGATCACTACGCCGCCACCATGAAGGGCGTCATTCTCTCCCACGCGCCCGGCGTCACGTTCGTGGACATCACGCATAAGATCCCCGCGCAGAACGTGCGCGCCGCCGCTTACCAGCTCCTCGCGTCGTACCGCTACCATCCGGTGGGAACGCTGTTCGTGTGCGTCGTCGATCCCGGCGTCGGCTCGAGCCGCCGCCTCCTTTATGCCGAAGCGGGCGGCTGGCGCTTCCTTGCGCCCGACAACGGCCTTCTTTCGTGGGTGTTCGACCAAGAAGCGCCCTCGATCGTCATCGACATTTCCAATCCGCCGGGGCTGCCGCCGTTTCCCAGCCGCACGTTTCACGGCCGCGACATCCTCGCCCCCGTGGCGGGACGGTTGATCCAGGGAGAGTCGCCCTCAAATTTCGGCGGCGCCACGGACGCGTGGGAAAAGTTGCCGTTCCCCCTCGTAAAGAAATACGGCGCGCTCTGGAAGATCGAGGTGATCGCCGTCGACGGTTTCGGCAACCTCGTCACCAACCTCCGTTCCGACGACGTGGCGCCGCTCGCCGCCAAATCGAAGCTGTGGTTCGAACTCGGCGCGTACCCGGGCACGTTGCGCGGGCTCTCCGATACCTACGCGAGCGTGGAGACGGGGAAACTCCTGGCCGTTCAGGGCTCGGCGGGTTTCGTCGAGATCTCGGTGCGCGACGGCAACGCGGCGGAACTCACCCACCTCGGTCCCGGCGACGAGATCAGCTTGAACTTCCGCACATGATGTCTCTCGAGAAGACACTCCGGCACCAGCGGCTCATCGCGTTCTTCATCCCGCTGCTCCTGTCCGCGCCCTTCATCAACCGCGCGTTCTTCGTCGACGACAGTTACTTCGTTCAGATCGCCACCTGGCTGAAGGACAATCCGTCCAAGCCCTACGACTTCACCGCCGACGACGCCGCCATCGGAAACCACGGGTGGGAGAAGGATGGTTTCGTGCGGATGGTGAATCCGCTTGTTCATCAGTACTACCTGGCCGCCCTCATGAAGGTCGCCGGCGCGCGGATCTGGGTCCTGCGCTTCGGGACGGTTCTTTTGACGGGCTTCGCGGCCGTCTTCGTGTTCGAGCTCGCACGCCGCTGGACTGACCATGGCCTGTTCGCCACGCTGCTTACCGCCGCCAGTCCACCGTACTGGTTGACCGCCCACAGCCTCCTCATCGATTCCACCATGGGCTTTTTCTTCGTCGGGGCCCTGTTCTTTTTCATTCGCTGTTCGGAAACGGGAGATTGGTCGTCGGGCGCGTTGAGCGGCGTTTTCATGGGGCTCGCGATGCTGTCGAAATACACCGCAGCGCTCATCTTCCCGCTGACGGCCGTGTGGTTTGTTCTGAAATGGAAGAAGGTCCCCGCGAAACTTCCGCTGTTCCTCGCCTGGGTGATCGGCGCGGGCGCGCTCATCGCGTACAGCGTTTGGACGGCGAAACTGTATGGTCGGCCGCATATTCTCGCGGCGTCGTCGCGCATGGTCGGACATTTCGGCTGGCCGAAGCTCGCCATGCTCGCTATTTTCCTGTCGGGCGCGTGCCTGACGCCGCTGGCCGGCTGGGTCGGCGCGCCGCGCTGGCTGATCGTCGTCGGTGTCGCCCTCGGCACGGTGCTGACCGGCCTTTTCTTTTCATCGGTTGGGGGGTTTCCACTCGTCTCTTCCGTCCTGCTCGGCCTTTGGATCGCCACGTCCGCCGTGTTCCTGATCCGAACCGTCTCAGACGCTCCGGCCTGGGTCTGGCCGCGCGACGCGTTCCTGGCCGCGTGGATCCTCGGCTTCGTCGCCATGATGCTCGTCGTGATGGACTGGGTGGCCGTTCGCTACTACCACATCGTCGCGCCGGCGGCGGCGATCGCGGCCGTCCGCGTGTTCGAGCGGCGCGGCGAAAGCGCAACGCGTTGGATCGCGTGGAGCACGCTGTTCGTCTTCGTGTTCACGGCCCTGCTGGGCTACGCCGACTACCAGCAGGCAGAGCCGGCGCGGCGCATCGGCGCCATTCTCCACGAACAGGGCTTCGAGGGCGGGCCGCGGCACTTTTATCTCGGCGACTCTTTCACCATGAGCTACCTGCGTGACGACGGCTGGGTCCCCGCCTTCGCGAGCACGACGTTTCAACCCGGCGACCTCGTGCTCTCGAAAGAGGTCACCATGCCGCTCGTGTGGTTCGTTCAGAAGCGCCTCCCGCTTCGCGCGGTGGCGACGTATGATTTCCCGACATGGTTCCCGATCAAGGTCATGGACTTTCGCGCCTCCGCGGGTTTCTACGCGTCGGTGTGGGGCGCGTTGCCGTTCACCTGGTCCACTGGGCCGTGGGAACGCTTCCGGCTTTACGAGGTGCAGGCCGATGAGCACCGGTAAGTGGCGCGCCCGGCATCGATTTATTAACTTCTCCGTCGAAGACCATCCATGCGACGCCTAGTCTCGATCCTTTTTTCCTGGCTCCCTCCGCTCCTCTGGTGCGGTCTGATTTTCTACCTGTCGTCGATTCCCGGACTCAACAGCGGCTGGGGCGTGTGGGACCTGATCCTTCGCAAGATCGCGCACATGGTGGAGTTCGGCCTCCTCATGCTCCTCGTGGCTCGCGCCTTGATGAAGACCTGGGCCGCTCTGGCGCCCGCCGGCGCGACGGGTGTGGCCGCCGTCTTCAGCTTTCTGTATGCGATCTCGGATGAAATTCATCAGTCCTTCGTTCCCCGCCGCGGTCCGTCGGTTCACGACGTGGCCATCGATACCATCGGCATCGTCATCGCCGTCTGGCTGGCGCGTCGTTTCTGGCGCATGAGAGAAGAGCGTCTGCTCGCTTCGATGCGGAAACTCGTCGTGCTGTTCATCGCGGCGGGTGTCCTGCTCGGTTGCGGCCCGGAAGCCGCCTTCAAGCGTGCGCGCGGAGCGGAAGCCGCGGGCCGGACATACGAGGCGTGGCAGAAGTATCAGTCCTTCGCCGCCCACTTTCCCGACGACAAGCATGCGGCGGAAGCGCTGTTTCGCGCCGGATGGCTGGCACAGAACACGCTGGGGGACTGCAGCGCCGCTCAGGCGTTCTACAATCGCCTGAACCAGAAATACGCGGGCAGCGAACCTTGGTCGTCCGCCGCCGCCTTCCACGCTCAGAACTGTCCCGACTATTTTCCGCTCGTGCCCAGGATGTCCTGGGTGGAAGGGGACTCCGACACGGGCGGCAAAAACGCGCGCATCGAATCCGAATGCCTCGTCTCCTCCACGACATCGAACATTCCCTTCTCGACGGGCGTGCTGGCGCGCAGCTATTTCGCGGGCGTGAACAAGTTCAAGAGCGTGGAGCTCC
>JBBRXR010000283.1:0-3513 GCA_038238485.1 Elusimicrobiota bacterium
AGCGTGACGGGAATGGCGCGGAAGATGAGCGGAAACGCGAGCGCCACCGCGCTCAGACCCACGAGCACGCCCCAGAACGTGGTGAGTTTTGAAGCGGTGCGAACGGCGGCCGGAAAGGTGTCGAGCGTCATGACGGAAGATTACCAAAGGCCGCCGCCCGTTCCTTGAGCGCATTGAACGCGTCGTCGATGCCGACCGCCACGAGCAGCGACGTCGCCATCGCGAACGGGATGTAATACCGGTTCCAGTCGATGTTGATCAGCCAGCCGTTGAGAAGAAAGGCCGAGCCGATCCACGCGAGCGTGGCCGTGAAGGCGCCGCCGCCCCCGAGTTCATCGCGCGCTCCCAACGCCATCCGCCGGAGCCCCGCGAGAAAACATCCGAGCCACAGCGCCAGCGCCGTCCAGCCGAAGCGGTGCTGAAGCATCACGCCCTTCCGGAAAACAACCCGCGCCTTCCCCCCGAATGTCGACGGAAACGCGGGCATCTGAACGCGCGCCTGACTTTCCATCGTCAGGAAACGGTGGTGGAACATCGAGGCGAGTTTGCCGGCCGGGTCTTCCCAGAGATACGGGTTCACGGCCACGAACAGGACCGCGCCGACGATGAAGACGACGGCCAGGCTTCGCAGGCGCGCCGCCCGCGCCCCCCGCGTCAACGTGAAGGCCAGCGCCACCGCGAGCGCGGCGTACATGTTGATGAACTTCGTGGCGAGGCCCAGCCCCACGGATGCGCCGACCAGGGCCGACCACATCAACGCCGGCCGGCGGGACGCACCGGGCTTTCTCAGCTGGACCAGGAGCGCGGTGAGCGAGAGGAGCGCGGCCAAGGAGAAGAACGAACAGAAGGAATCGCAGAAGACGATGCGCAACGCGGGGACCGTAACGCCGTTGTTCAGGAACAGAACGCCCGCGAGCAACGCGGCGAACGCGTTCCGCGTGACGGCGCGCGCCGCGGCCACGAGCAGGAGGGTCGAGAAAAGGCTGAAGGCGACCACCATTTTACGGCCGAGCCGGTAGTCGTCCTCGACGAGCTGGGTGGGCGCTTCACCTGACCGGCTGGCGGAAAAGAGGGAAACCAGGTACCGGTAGAGCTCGCTGGGGCGGGGCAACTGCGTCCGCCGCTCGAGACGCTCCATCGGCTGAATCTGGTAGGCCGACAAGGTAGAGCTGAACCAGTAATCGATCCCCGCCGGGCTCTCGACAAGCTTGTGATGGAACAGGTGGAGCGCCGCGCCGAAAATATACTTGGCCACCGGCGGCTGGTCGAAGGCGGGCAACCGTTGCCAATCGCGGTTCGTCCAGTCGTGCCGCACGAAAAAGAGGTCGTAGTAATACGTGCTGTAAAGCCAGTTCGCCTCGTCGATCTCGCCGCCCGGCGCGAAATAAGTGTAGGGAGACTTGTCGATGCTCGAAGCAAGGACCATCGAATGGCGGACCAGGAGAGCGCCGGTCAGCAGGCCCAGCGCGACGGAAAGGACGCGGAAGAATCGGAAACGCCGGGTCAGGAGCCGCTCAAAAAGAAGCTCATGGTTTCTTGAACAGGGCGTTCATCGTCTGGATAAAATCGCGCCCGGCGGCTGAATCCGCGGGCTGAATGTCGCGGCAGGAATCGGCGATGATGAATTTTCCCGTCGAATCGTATTCCGCCAACACCACGATGGGATCGCCCACAGACAGCTTGGGCGGCGTGCACGGCGCCTTCGCGGCGATCCAGGTGAACACCGTCGCCGACGGGGTCTTGAAACCGGGCTTCCGCCATTTCACGTCGAGGATGCGGAGCTTGAGCGCGCGGTCGCTGTCGTAAAGGACGTTTTCGCGCGCGGGCGTGTCCACTTCCTTCGCTTCGGACAGCGTTCCCGTCAGGACGACGGGCATGCGCGTGATGAGTTGCTCGGTCGACACAAACTCGCGCGACGGAGCCGGCGCCGGGACGGCGGGAGCGGCGGGCGCCGGCAACGAGCGGGACGCGTCGGCGGCCGACGGCAGTGGCCGCTCATGAAGGGAGCGGTACGCGTTGCGGCGCTTGTCGTACTCCAGCGCGGCGAACTGACCGGTGGCCGGGTCGAAGCCGAACATGCCGGTGGCGGCCAGGTCGTCTCCGACGGAAAAATCGTATTCGTCTGCCTCTTTGCGCCACGCGCCCGGCCGCAGCCGTTCGCGCGGCGCCTTCAGCTCGTGCACCACCTCACCTGTTTCGAGGTTGATGATCATCACCGACCACTCCGGCGTGTACTGCACGTTCACGTCGTCTTCCCCCGTGGTGCTTGGGTGCGCCCCGATGTTCCGCGGGGCCGCGAGGTAGCGCCCGGAGGGCGACGGCAGGAAAAATTCATTCTCGACCATCTGGCCCGACGCGTCGGTGATCAACCGTGGCGGCTCGCCCGACCAAACTTCGCCATCGCGCACGTGCGGACCGCCATCGGCCGCGCGCGCGACGGGAAACGCGACGAAAATCAACGCCGCGAGCACGGCGAAGAAAGCGAACCGAAATCTACTTTCGCGAGACAATGATCGGCGTAAAGCCGTCGGCGATATTGAGCATGGGAGTTGTCCTCTTTAGTCGGGAATGACGGGTTCGACGAGTGTCGCGAGCTGCATCAGGGATTCCTGCCAACCCAGGTAACACATCTCAACCGGGATCACCGCCGGAATGCCGTCCTGGACGATGCTGATCTCCGTTCCGCAAACGACTTTCTTCAACGTGACGGTCGCCTTCATTTCGCCGGCCAGGTTCGGGTCATCAAACTTGTCCACATAACAGATTTTCTCATTCGGCTTGAGCTCGAGGTAGGAGCCGCCGAACGAATGGCCGTTCCCCGTCGAGAAATTCTTGAACGACATCTTGAAGGTGCCGCCCACCTTCGCGTCCATGTGATGGACGGTGCAGGTGAAGCCGTACGGCGGAAGCCACTTGGCCATCGCGTCGGGCGTCAGGAACGCCTGGTAAAGTTTTTCTGGCGTGGTCTTGAACACGCGGTGCAGTTTCACGGTCCCTGTCGTCATGGCTGTTCTCCTCCCGTTGGTCTGGTCAGAACAATATTACGATTCTGACGGCCGTCCTGTTGCTGCCTTTCTCCATGGGTGCTGGAAGTTACGTTGACCGTCAGCGCTTTCCCGTTTATAAGGACGCCAGACTCATGAAACCCATGAAAAAGCTTCAACTGGTTATTATTTCAGCTTGTTTTTTCAACCCGTTTCTCTCGGCGGGCCGGGCGGGCGCGGCTTCCCGGGCCGGCGCTTCCGACGGCCTCACGTTGATGGACCTGGGCAGCGCGCGGGGCATGGCCCTGGCGGGCGCCTACAGCGCGGGCGTCGACGACGTCACCGCGCTCGGCTTCAACCCGGCCAGCCTGCGGTCTCTTTCCAGCGGCGAAGCGTCCCTTTATTTCCAGCGCGGCCTCGAGAACCAGTCGCGCGGCCACGTCCACGTGGGGCATCCCTCCGGGCGGCAGTCGCTGGGCCTGTCGATCGGCTACTTCGACGGCGGAACGTTCGACGCGGTCGACGGCGC
>JBBRXR010000284.1:0-3499 GCA_038238485.1 Elusimicrobiota bacterium
ATGAAGAAAAACGGAATTCTGATTTACGACTCCACCACCTTTGACCCCGAGAAAAAAGCCCCCAGCACAGCCCTCCTTTACGGAATCCCGATTTCGTCCATCGCGGCCGAAGGCGTCGGCCTCAAGAAGTCCAAGAACATGGTCGCGCTCGGCCTCCTGGGCTATCTCACGGGCATGCCCAAGGAAAGCCTTCATGAACTCGTGACCGAGAAATTCGGGAAGAAGGGCGACGAGATCATGGGCAAGAACCTGCTCGCCATCGACGAAGGCTACAAGTGGGGAGAAGCCCACAAAATCGACCGCGATCTTCTCGTCCCGGCGAGCGTGCGCAAAGAGCGCAAGCTGATCATGTCGGGCAACGAAGCGATGTCCGCCGGCGCTATTGCGGCCGGCTGCCGTTACTATGCCGGCTATCCGATCACGCCCGCCTCTGACATTTTGAGTTTCATGGAGAAGCAGTTGCCCAAGTTCGGCGGCATCGCCGTCCAGACCGAAGATGAAATTTCCGCGATCGCCTCCTGCGTCGGCGCGTCGTTCGCCGGCACCAAGTCGATGACGGCCACCTCGGGCCCGGGCCTTTCACTGATGGCCGAAGTCCTCGGGCTCTCGACCATGACGGAAACACCGGTGGTCGTGGTCGACGCCCAGCGCTCGGGACCTTCGACGGGCATGCCCACGAAAACCGAGCAGTCAGACCTGTCGTTCGCGGTTCACATGGGCCACGGCGACGCGCCCCGCGTCGTGATGGCGCCGTCCAACGTGAAGGACTGCTTCTACGGCATGCTGAAGGCTTTCCACATCGCCGAAAAATATCAGATCCCCGTCGTGATGCTCTCCGACCAATCGCTCTCGCAGCGCACGCAGACGTTCACGCGTCCGAACCTGGAAAACCTCACCCGGACAGAACGTGCGCACGCCGCGAAAAACGGTTCCTACAAACGCTTCCTCGACACCGAGAACGGCGTCTCCCCGGTGGCGTTTCCGGGCGAGGAAGGGCTCAACTTCGTGACCACCGGCCTCGAGCACGACGAGGAAGGCCACCCCTCGTGGTCGCCGACCAACCACGAGCGGATGTCGGCCAAGCGCTATCGCAAGCTGGAGTTCATCGCCAAGGAGAAGGGCTTCACGCGCCGCTACGGCGACGAACACGCCACCGTCGGCGTGATCTGCTGGGGTTCCACCGAAGGCCCGGTTGAAGAAGCGTTGACGATGGCCGCCGCGCAGGGCCTGGAAGTGAAGGCGCTCACGATCAAGATGATCGAGCCGCTTCCCGACGAAGAAATTCGCAGCTTCATGACCGGCCTCAAACACATCATCGTTCCCGAGATCAACTTCACGGGACAGCTGGCCAAGATCCTTCGCGCTCAGTATCTGTTCCCGTTTAAGTCCTACACGAAGTGCAATGGCCTGCCGTTCGACCCTGAAGAAATTTTTGCCCGCATTGAGGAGGTTATCCGTCGTGCCTGATACAACCAAACCCCTGATTCCCATCGTCAAACCCGAAACCTACAAGAGCACCGTTCCCGTCACCTGGTGCCCCGGCTGCGGAGACTTCTCCGTCCTTCACGCTCTTTATAAGGCGCTCGGCATTCTTGGCTACAAGACGCATGAGACCGTGGTCTGCTCCGGCATCGGTTGCTCGGGGCGCACGCCGGTCTTCACGAGCTGCTACGGCTTCCACGGCGTTCACGGCCGCGTCCTTCCGACGGCCACCGGCGTCAAGCTCGCCAACCCGAACCTCCATGTGTTCGCGGTCGGCGGCGACGGCGACGGTCTGGCGATCGGCGGCGGTCACTTTCCGCATGCCGCCCGCCGAAACGTCGACATCACCTACATCATGCTCGACAACGCGACCTATGGGCTCACCAAGGGTCAGGCGTCGCCGACCACCGGCAAGAGTTCCTGGACGCGCAGCCTCCCGTACGGCGCCGCCGAGGACAACCTCAACCCCGTCGGTCTCGCGCTCGCCTACAACGCTTCCTTCGTGGCGCGCGCTTTTTCGGGCCAGCTGAACCAGCTCATCGACCTCATCGTTCGCGCCGCCAACCACAAAGGCTTCTCGTTCCTTCACGTGATCTCGCCGTGCGTGGTGTTCAACAACACCTATCCCTACTACACGAAGAACGTGACGATGATCCCCGAAACACACGACCCGAAGGACAAGGCATCGGCCCTCGATCTCTGGCAGGACCCGGACAAGACCTACATCGGCGTCTTCCACGAGTCGGACAACCGCGAATCCTACGCAACGCGCATGAACAAGGTGATCGAGCAGTCGCAGGCGAAGGGCAAGGGCGACACCGACAAACTCCTCGACGCTTTCCGTTAATCTCCGCGACACGTGAAATTCTACGAGTACCAGGCCAAGGCCGTTTACGAACGGTTCGGCGTTTCCAAGCCTGAGGGCAAGCCCATCACCGACGCCAAGCAGCTTCCCGCCGCGCTGAAGGCGCTGGGAAAGGGCCCGTGGGTTGTCAAAGCCCAGATCATGGCTGGCGGGCGCGGGAAAGCGGGCGGCATCCGCATCGTCAAGACCGCCGCGCAGGCCAAGGCCGCCGTTAAAGACCTGCTCGGAAAAAACCTCGTTACCCACCAGACCGGCCCCAAGGGCGAAGTCATCGCCGCTCTCCTGATTGAAAAGTCCCTTCCGAAGATCGAGCGCGAGATGTACGTCGCCGTTTTGCTCGACCGCAAAGCCGGCGCGCCCGTCATCATTGCATCAAAGGAAGGCGGCATGGACATCGAGACGCTTGCGCACGAGCGCCCCGACGCCATCATGCGTTTCCCCGTGGACCCCATCGACCGCCTGCCCGCCTACCGCGCGCGCGCGATCGCCAAGGCGCTCGGCCTCAAAGGCCGTGCCATTAACGACGGCGCCGCGCTGCTCTCGCGCCTCGTGGACGCCTTCTTCGGCATCGACGCCGACATGGTGGAAGTGAACCCGCTTGCGCTCACCTCCGACGGCGTCCTCATGGCGCTCGACGGAAAAATGTCGACCGACGACAACGCTTTGTTTCGCCACCCCGATCAGGCCGAATGGAAGGCCAAAGCGCCACAACCCGCGGCCGAGCGGCGCGCCGCCAAGGCGGGCCTCTCCTACATCAAGCTCGACGGCAGTGTCGGCTGCCTCGTCAACGGCGCCGGCCTCGCGATGGCCACGATGGACATCATCAAGCTTCACGGCGGCGAACCGGCCAACTTCCTGGACGTCGGCGGCGTGGCCAAGACCGAACAGGTGACCGAAGCCTTCAAGATCATTTTGTCCGACGCGAACGTGAAGGGCATTCTCGTGAACATCTTCGGCGGCATCATGCGCTGCGACGTCATCGCCGAAGGCGTCGTCGCCGCCGCCAAGCAGGTCAAGATGAAGGTTCCGCTCGTGGTTCGGCTGGAAGGGAACAAGTCGGCGGAAGGAAAAGAGATCTTGAGAAAGTCCGGCCTCAAACTCAGCGCCGCCGCCAGCCTCGACGAAGCGGCCAGGCTGATCGTGGCGGCCACG
>JBBRXR010000285.1:0-3474 GCA_038238485.1 Elusimicrobiota bacterium
CACCAACACCCGATACGAGCCCGCGGTTGACGGCCAGGCGGCCGAATATCAGGACATCGTGACCGAATGGGCGCGTGACCTGAAGAACGGCGGAACCATTCTTCGCGATCTTCTCTCCCAGATCCATCGCAACAGCATCACGCTCGACGGCTACGTCGAGGACAAGATCACCACCGGCGGCGTCAAGCGCGCCGAGAACGGTCAGGACACATCCGAAACGACGAACCACCGCGTGCACACCGAGCAGTCGAACACCATCTACGATGGTAGCGGCCGCGTGTACAGCTACCACCAGCTGACGCAGGACCGTATCAACGATCTGGTCGACCAGAGCGAGTCGGTCACCGAAAGCGATTTCACCGGTCTTATCTATGACCCGCAGAATCGCCTCATCCATTCGCATGAGGACGGCACGGTCACTTACCCGTTCATGACGGGAAACAATTCCCATCGCGTGATCACCGACCGCAGCGGAATGACCTACGACGCGTTCGACCGCGTGTCCGCCGTGACCACCCGGACCACCACGATCACCACGAGCCAGATTCCCGGCCTGTCCGGAACCGAGACGACCACGGAAGCGCGTCGCAGCGGTGTGAAGTACAACGCCCTCGGCGACATCGCCCGTTACCACGAAGCTGTGGTCTCGAACTCGACGCCGAACCTGACCGAGACGACAGACTGGGAAGGAAACGCGTACAGCGTGCTGGGCCGGCTCGAGGCCTCGCGCCAGAACTTGCACCGCGAAGGCACCGACCCGAACGGAACGCATCTCGATACGCGCCGACTCACCACGACCACGGGCATGCAGTACGACAACCGCGACCGCCTCACCGGCTACACCGAAGAGATTTTTGAGGAAGGATCCACTGGCGGGGTGAACTACGACGACGTGGTTCGCGGCCTGGTCGCGCCCGCCCTGATCACGCGCAACACCGTCACGGGCATTACCTACGACGGCCGTGACCACCAAACCATCGGAACCCAGATCTCCGAGCGCGTGGGCCCCGGCGTTAACGAAGTGACGATCACCAACCACATCAATCTGCAGTACGACGGCAACGGCGTGCTGACTGGTTACGACGAGACTGTCATGAGCCCCGAAGGCGTGCTGACGACCAACCTGGTGACGGCCATTCTCTGGACCGACTGGGGCGCCAACGATCAGGTTTACATGAAGCACACCGCGACCGACGTGACGGACCCGACCGGAACACGCGTGGTCGACATGCACACCGAAACTGATTTCCGGGTGGACAGCTTCGACTCGTTCGGCCGCACGCTTGTCACGCACGAGACGATGGACAAGACGGGCGCCGGCGCGTCGATCGAAGGCGGGTCCTATTCCGTATCGAGCGAGCGGACCGTCACCAGCGTCTACGACTCCCTCGGGCTCACGGCCTTCCGTCGCGATGAGTCGCGCAACCTCACCACGGGCGTCGACACCGTATCGAAGCAGACTTCCATTTATGACCGTCACGGCCGAGCCCTCAGCACCTTCGACGAGACCACCACGGACGGCGTGAACCCGGACGGGACCGCCTATCGCCGCGTGGTCAAGACGACGCGCGATGAGATCACGTACGACACCGCCGGCCGGGAGTCTTCGTACGTTCAGGACGTGCTCTCCTCTGAAAGCCCGGACCTCGTGACGACGACACGTCGCAGCGACATCCTTTATAACCTGGTCGGACAGCAGCTCGGCTACACCGACCTGATCCATGAGCGCGGCGGGGAAATCGACCATCTCTTCACGACCGTCCGAACGGGCGCGTCCTACGACCTCAACCGATTGGCGGCCTACACCGATTCGACCTTCGAAGGCGAGACGCTCGGCCTTAACCAGGGCCGCCGAATCACCGAGGTCCAGAGCACCACGTTCGACGACAATACCGGCCTCGCGACGGGCAACGTGACGCAGACCCGCGAAGTGGGCGCTGGGGCGAACCACATCCGGACGACCACCAAGAGCGGCATCACCTACGCGTCGGACGGGACCGAACTCAATTTCGTCGAGACGCTCATCGACAACGCGACGCCGGACCTGGTGGAGACGACGATCCGCTCCGGCGCGCAGTCGGCGCATGGCGTGGTTTTTTCCTGGACCGAACAAAACGCCCGCCTCTCGCCGATCCTCAATACCGTGAGCACGTCCGTTCACGCGCATACAAAGTGGGACGGCGTCGGGCGCATGATCGAAGAGAATTTCCTCGAGACCGATATCTACGGCGCGCAGATCCGCCACGACCGCACGCAGACGTTCAACACGGTCGGTCGCCAGATCAAGACAACCGAGCGCACCGAAATTCTCGATGCGGCGAACCCGGTGGTGACGATGACTGTGCGGGACAACATTCATTACACGCCGCGCGGGAACCAGGCTTCCTACACTGAGACCCAGCAGACCTCGGAGAAGCCCGCGCTGATCACGACGATCGAATGGCAGGCGGTGGGGGAATACGACGACTTCAATCGCGCGGTCGCGTACAGCCAGCTCGAGCGACGGCAGGGCGAGTTCCTCAATCAGTCGATCCGCACCGACCGGTCCAACATCACGTTCAACGCGGTCGGCCAGCAGATTTACTACCACGAGACGCGAAACGATTCGGCCTCACCGGACGTGATCGAGGACGCGGACTGGGAAATCCGGCCACCGGGGTACAACGGCAGCGGCCTCCTCCTGTCGTACAGAGTCACCACCCGGCGCCACGATAACGCGTCGGGTTCTCCGCTTCTGGACGTCACCACCACGCAGACGTTCCAGAACTACAATCTCACGCCCGACGACGGCTTCAACAGCCTGGGCCAGTCGATCTACACGCGCACCGAATCGCTCGAAACCGGTGCGGGCATGAACGCGCTGACGGTCGAAGTAAAAAGCGGCATGACGTACGACGTTCACAACCGCGAGCTTCGCTACGATCTCGCGTCGACCGACGCTTACGGCAACGTGACCACGACCCAGCGCGAGAACATCACCTATCAGCTCGGTAGCCGGATGACGTCGTATCTCGAGCACATCCTCGAGCCGACTTACGACGGCTCCGGCAATGTCCTTCACAAAGAGATCGTCTGGAACGGCGCGGTCTATAATCTGGACGGCCAGGTGGTCGTCTATCATAAGGACGAGACGGAATTTGAAGAGGCGACGGCGGCGGGCGTCTGGTCGCTGGTGGGTCTGACCGTTCGCAAGCATACGACGACCGACCGCTCGGGCACGTTCTACAACGCCAACGGCCAGGAAGACCGCTACCATGAAGTGGTTGACCAGGTGTGGTCAGACGCGTCGCGCACGTTTACCGACATCCAGCGCGGCACGATCGTGTACAACCGGTTGGGCCAGCTCGCGGGCTGGATCGAAAACGGCCGAAGCACCACGTTCCAGGGCACCCAGATCCTTCGCGACCTCTCCGTCACCACCGCCTGGGAAGCCGTTCGGGCCGACGGTACGCCGGGCTATGCGCGCAACGGCCG
>JBBRXR010000286.1:0-3455 GCA_038238485.1 Elusimicrobiota bacterium
AGGCCAAGTGCCCCAATCGGACGCACTGCTATTCCCGCGGCACACTCACCTTTCAAATCCTGGGCAGCGTCTGCACCCGCGCCTGCGGCTTCTGCGCCGAAACCTTCGGCAAGCCGGAGACGGGATTCGACGCGACCGAAGCAGGGCGCGTGGTGGAAGCGGCGCGCCGTCTGAACCTCAAGCATGTCGTTATCACCTCGCCCGCGCGCGACGACATGGACGACGACGGCGCGGGCGCGTTCGCCGCCGTCGTGAACCGTTTCCACGACGAACTTCCGTCGGTGACCGTCGAAATTCTCACGCCGGATTTCCGCGACCGCCCCGAATGTCTCGAGACCGTTTTCTCCAGCCGCCCGCACGTTTACAACCACAACATCGAGACGGTCCGCCGCCTCACGCCGAAGGTCCGCAACAAGGCCACCTACGACCGCACGCTCAGCGTTCTGACGCAGGCCAGCGCCGCCGGCCTCACGGCCAAGTCCGGCCTCATGGTCGGCCACGGCGAAGAACGTGAGGAGCTTCTCGAGACCTTTCGAGACCTCGCCGCCGCCGGTGTCAGGCTCGTGACGATCGGCCAGTACCTGGCCCCGTCCCCCCGGCACCTGCCTGTCTTCCGCTTCTACTCGCCGGAGGAATTTGACGATCTCCGTCGTGATGCCCTACAATGTGGCTTCCTCGACGTCGCCGCAGGCCCCCTGGTCCGCAGCTCTTATCACGCCGACGAAGCCATTAAAAACCTGTGAGCCAACGCACACCCTTTTACGACCGCCATGTGAAAATGGGCGGGAAGATCGTGGACTTTCACGGTTGGGAACTGCCCGTTCAGTTCACCACGATCACCCAGGAGCACACCGCCGTTCGCGAGAAGGCGGGGCTCTTTGACATTTCGCACATGGGCCAGGTGTTCGTGTGGGGCCCGGAAGCCGAGTCGTTCCTGCAGCATCTCGTCACCAACGACGTGCGTCGCGCCGCGCTGGGAAAGGGCGTCTATGCGCACCTGCTCAACGAAAAGGGCGGCGTGATCGATGATATTTTCATCTACCACGTCGAGGAGCAGAAATACCTTTTGATCGTGAACGCCTCGCGCCGCACGGAAGACGTGGCCTGGATACAGAAGCACGCGGAGGGCAAGAACGTGGCCGTGGTGGAAGCGACCGTGGGCGCGGCCATTGCTCTCCAGGGCCCGGAAGCCATCGCCATCGCGGCGCGCGTGTGTCCGTCGATCGCCGATCTCCCGCGCTTCGGCATCGCTGAGTTTTCCGTCGGTGAAACGAAAACGCTCGTGGCCCGCACCGGCTACACGGGTGAAGACGGCGTCGAGTTTTTCGCTCCCGCTCCACACCTGGCCGTCGTGTTCGACGCGCTCGTCGCCGCGGGAACCTCGCGCGGCCTTTCGCCCGCGGGCCTCGGCGCGCGTGACACGCTGCGCACCGAAGTCGCGTATCCGCTTTACGGTCACGAACTCGATGAAGACCACACGCCGCTCGAGGCCGGGCTCGCGTGGGTGGTGCGCTTCGATAAGGGCGACTTCATCGGTCGCGCGGCGCTCGAGAAGCAGAAAAACGCCGGCCTTCAGCGGAAGCTCGTGGGCTTTCGCGTCGAAGCGGGCGGCATCGCCCGCCATGGCGCCACGGTCGTCATCGACGGAAAGGATGTCGGAACGGTGACGAGCGGAACGTACGCGCCGTCGCTCTCGGCCGCCATCGGCCTCGCTTACGTTCCCATCGCGTTCGCGAGCGTCGGTCAGAAATTTCAGATTCGTCAGGGAACGCGGGAAATGTCCGCGGTCGCGGTTAAGCTGCCGTTCTACGCGAAACCGGTCCCCGTGAAGGCATAGCGCCCCAGGAGGGTTTGTGGCACAGAAGAATCCAGAAGAAGTCCGCTTCGCGAAATCGCACGAATGGGTCGCCGGAGACGGCACCGTCGGACTGTCCGATCACGCGCAGAAAGAAATCACCGACGTGGTCTTCGTCGAGCTCCCGAAAGTCGGCAAGGAATTTAAAGCGGGCGAAGCCGCGGCCGTCGTCGAGTCCGTGAAGGCCGCGTTCGACATTTACGCGCCCGTCAGCGGCAAGGTTGTCCTGGTCAATCATGAAGTCGTGAAAAACCCCGCCCTGGTCAACCAGGCCTCGTACGGCGAGGGCTGGCTTTTCCGCATGGAGAAATCCAATTCCGCCGAAGAGACGACCCTCATGAACCACGCCGATTACAAGAAATTCCTGGAGTCCGACGAGCACTAAAATATGTTCCAGCCCAACGCGCCCTCCGACGAAAAAGACCTGCTGAAGGCCATCGGCGTCACCAGCTTCGACGAGCTGATTCGCCGCCTGCCCGCCCGCCACGTGAACCCCGGCCTTGGCCTCGCCAACGAGATGCCCGAAGTCGAGATCACGCGCTATCTCTCGGAGCTCGCCGCCAAGAACGCCCAACCCCTGAGTTTCCTCGGCGCGGGCGCGTACGATCATTTCTCCCCTGCCGCCGTGAGCGCGCTCGCCCTGCGCGGCGAGTTCGCGACCGCCTACACGCCGTACCAGCCCGAAGCCAGCCAGGGCACGCTGCAGGTCATCTTTGAATTCCAGAGCATGGTCGCTGAAATCTTCGGCATGGACATCGCGAACGCCTCGCTCTACGACGGCGCCTCGGCGCTCGCCGAAGCCGCGCTCGTGGCCTTCCGCCACGCCGAACGCGCTGTGCTCCTCGTGCCCGACGCGCTCCACCCGCATTACCGCCGCACGCTCGACACGTATTTCGGCAGCGCCGCGGACTTCAAGATCGTCACCGTCGCCTGCCCGCGCGGCACCATCGACGCGGGCGACCTCGCCGCCAAGATCGCCGCGAACGACGGCAATGTGGCCGGCGTCGTGGTGCAGACCCCCAATTTCTTCGGCTGTCTCGAAGACGGCGCGTCCATCGCGTCCGCCGCGCACGCGGCCGGCGCGCTCGTGATCGCGGTCTCAAGTCCCCTCGCGCTCGGCGTGGTGGCGCCTCCCGGTGAATGGGACGCCGACATCGCCGTGGGCGACGGCCAGCCCCTCGGCCTGCCGGTGTCATTTGGCGGCCCCTACGTGGGCCTCTTTGCCTGCAAAAAAGAATTCATGCGCAAGATGCCGGGCCGCATCTGCGGACAGACGCTGGACGTGGACGGGAAAACCGGTTACGTACTCACGCTGCAGGCGCGCGAGCAGCACATCCGCCGCGAGAAGGCGAACTCGAACATCTGCACCAACCAGAACCTCTGCGCGACGGTGTTTACCATCCACACCGCGCTCCTCGGCCCGGAAGGCCTGCGCGAACTGGCGGAGCTGAACCTGCAGCTCGCACACTACGCCGCCGAACAGCTTTCCAACCTGCCGGGCTGCAAGGTGTCCTTCGATGCTCCCTTCTTCAACGAGTTCGTGCTCGAGGTACCGGGCGACGTTGAAGCCGTGCACAAACGCCTGCTCGACCTCGGCATC
>JBBRXR010000287.1:0-3421 GCA_038238485.1 Elusimicrobiota bacterium
GAACCGGCCGTCGGAGTCGCGGCTGATCTGCGCGCTGCGGAAGTCTTCAACGAGGCGCGTGTAGTCGCTCACGAAGATGCGTGCGAGCGGCTGGCGAACCGACCAGTCCAGCACGGCGGTGAGCGCTTCAAGCGCCTCGGGCTCGTGCGCGCTGTAAAAATGGAAGTACACGTGCGCCGGGCGTTCCGGCGTGGTCTTCGTGCGATTGAACGTGTCGATCACGTGGCGGAACTGCCCGCGATGTTCGTCGGACCACTTCTCCGTGAGGTCGTAGTCGTTGGAGGCGCGGTGGTTGAACTGAAGCATGCCGTCGACGTGGCGCACCATCGGAGACAGGTGCGTGCGCGAGGGGTAAAGATCGTCGAACCGATTCACGAACCCGCTGTCGCCGTTGAAACCGTTGATGTTGGCGAGCCCCATCGCTTCGGCGGCGCGCAGCGCGGCGGCGGGCGGGTTGCACAGGCCCGACCAGGTGATGAGCTTCACCTGTTTTCCGTCCGGGAGCAGCTTCGAGATCGTCTTCACGGACTCGTTGACTTCACGGACCGGGTCGATCGTCTTGTTCATCCAGTCCACGGGATGCGTCTGGCTGTGCGAGGCGGCCTCGATGGACGTCAGCGCGAAGATCCGCTTCGCGATGCCGGCGGCGCGCTCGTCGTGGTTGAGATCATCGCCAATGACCGAGACGCTGATGGGCAGAGTGTATTTTTCGAGTACCTCTTCGAGCATCGCCTGGCCGCAGAGCCGGCCCGGATCGGCGGGCGAGAGGAAGCCGTCGCCGTCGATGTGGGCCATCCAGAGACGGCGGCCGTTGAGCGATGCGGCATCGAAACGCGGCAGGTCGGCGCTGGCCAGCGCGTCGGAGAGGAAAGCGTAAGGGTTCAGGTGCCAGCGCTGCTTGATCGCGTCGCCCTGCTTGTATTCGTACAGGAGCGCGCCACCGGAGGCGAAGCCGCCGTGGCGGGTCGCGATCACCGGCGTACTGGTGCCTTCGGAGATGTCGGTGCGAGAGAGTGTGAGGTACGCGGTGGCCCCGGGGTCGAGCGAGCGCACGCGAACGTAGTTGTCGGCGCTCTTCTGCGTGTAGGGCTCCTCGAACGACATCGCCTTGTCCGCGCTCACCAGCTCAATCAGGGCCGGGTTGGCGGTACCGAAGCCATCGAAGCGAAGCCCGATTTTTTCAAAAGCGGTGTTCACGCGGCCGAAGGAGAGATAGGCCCGCGACCGACGGTCCTGAAGCGCTCCGAATTCGCCGAACACCACATACTTGCGGCCGGCGTCCACCTGGCGCGTCACCCAGGCCACATAAGCGGCGGCGTCGTTCATGTCGGGTTCGCGAAAGAACGTGACCACGCCGCGATAACCGCTCATTTCCTCGTCGGCGGGCAGGCCCTTGTCGACATCGACGTAATCGACCACGAAGCCGAGCGACTCGAGCGGCTGTTCGAGAAGCGAGAGGGTTTGATTGCGGGAATCGGTGTCGCCTTCCGAACTCTTATAAAGCGCGAGCACGCGGCGGCGCACCGGTTCGGCGGACGCGCGCGCGGAAAGGCCGAGCGAGACGAGGACGATGAGGAGCGCGCTTTTGAGTTTCATCAGAACCTCACCTCGGCCACACCGTTCACGCGATTTTCAGAATAGGAATCCTCGAAGCGGCCCGCGGAATCGAGATGGAAGAACTCTCCGCGAAGCGACAGGTTGCCCGTCGGGCGCACTTCCAGCCCCGCGCGCTCGCTGATTTCGGGATGTCCATCGTCGTTGACGCCCGCGGTGACCTCGGCGAGATAGCCCAGGCGGTCACGCCAGCCGTTCGCCTTGGGGCGGACCGGCGCGAAGGGCTGGTGATCGTAGTCCTTGGTCAGCCGGATGCGGCCGTACACATAGTGATAGTAAGACGGCGACCAGTACGTGACTTCCTGGTCCTTGAAGGTGGTGGTTTCGATGCCCGCGGCGACGGAGAGGCCCATGCGCGGCGAGACGACGTACCCGGCTTCGCCACCGGCCAGGAGCTTTGCGTTGTGGTCGCTGTACCAGCCGGCGCGTCCGAGCGCGGCCAACCACCAGCGCGGCAGGAGCTCGTAGAAGATCGAGGCGCCGATGGACCAGAGGCTCAGCTTGTCCTGGATATTCGTGAGGCGTTCCCAGACGTCCTGGCGTCCGCCGTCCACTTCGATGCCGACCTTGGGCGCGACCGCGCCCGACAGACGGATGTCGCCGTTCCAGTGGTCATGCAGGTGATCGTAGTCGTCATGCTCGACGCCTTCCTGCAGCACCCAGGCGTGGGGCAGCAGGTGCGCGCCGTCGAGGCGCACGGCCTCGCCGGAAATCCGATCGGTGTTGTCGCGAAAGCGCAGGCGCGCGCCCGACGCCTGCACGCGATTGCGCTGGCCGATGTAGGCGAACACGCCCGCGGCAAACTGTTCGCGGCGGATTTCGAGGTTGTCCCACGAGCGTGTGTAGCCGAGGAACACGCCGGGGCGGACGTCGAGATGGGAGAGGCGCTCGCCTTCGGCGCTGCCGACCTCAACATCGACGACGGCTTCCACCGCTTCGTCATCGGCGCCGGCACCGGCGGCGTCGCCGCCGTCGAGCACACTGCCGCCGTCACCGCGCATCCAGGCGTAGTTCTGGTTCGTGCGGCTGGTTTCCGATGACGCGGACGCCGCGTGCGCCGAGACAATCTGTTCTTCCGGCGGGGCGGAGGCGTGATCGCCGCCGTGGCCGCCGGGAAAAATGGCCTGGATCATGAGCGGAATGGAAAAGCTCATGGCGAGGAGGACGACGAACACCGCCGCCTGGCTGACGCGGCGGCCGGTCACGGGTTCTCCCAGAAGCGCGCGGCGTTGGCGATGTCCGCGGGTGGGTTCATCTTGCCGAGGCGGCGCATCTCGTCGCGCGCGGCCGCGATCTCGCCGTCGGCCAACTGGGTCTCGGCCCAGACGAAACGCGAGCGGATATATTCCGGGGCGTTTTCCGGGACGCGGTTGAGGAATTCGCGGGCCTCGTCGGTGCGGCCCAGTTTCGCCTGGACCTGCCCGAGAAGCGCGTAGGTGGAATTGAGTTCCGCGCCGCGCAGACCGTTGGCGACGGCGGCGGACAGCAGACGGGCGGCGTCCTCATAATCGGCGAGGCCGGAATCGGTCTGTCCGTCCCATGAGGCGCGGTCGTAAAGCAGGCGCGCGAGCGCCACCTTGATGTGCGGATCGGACGGATTCTGTTCGATCGCGCGGCGGTGGGTCTGCGCGGCCTTACGGAAATTTTCGGTGAGCCGCTCAAGCGCCTGCGCGGCGAGGAGGCGGATGCGTTCATCGGGGTCCTGCAGCGCCTGGCGGAGCACCGGCTTCGCTTCGCCGCGGTCACTCGCGAAGAGCGCCATGACCATGCGCTTGCGCGCTTCCCAGTCGCCGCCGCGCAGGAGCGA
>JBBRXR010000288.1:0-3419 GCA_038238485.1 Elusimicrobiota bacterium
GCCGCCCGCATCGCGGCCGTGCGCGCGCAGATCGGGGAGCTGGATCTCAAAATTCGCCTTCCCGACATGCGCCGTCATGACTTTGACGCGCTGCAAGACCTCCGCACGAACCTCGACCGCGAGCGGGTTCTTTTAGAAGAACGCGAACGCGTTCTCGAGCGACTGGAGAAGTCGATGCCGGTGGCGGGCGCTCCCGTTACTCCCGGCGCGCCGGTCGTCGCGGTGGCCAGCGAACCGGTGAAGTCTTTGTGGGAGAGGGGCGGGTGGGCGCGTTTCGAAGGCATCCTTCCCTGCGCGGGATGCGAGGGCGTCAAAACCGAAATCACGTTTTACAGCGACGGCCTCAAGTACGTTCAGAACGAGCGTTATCTGGGGCAGAACGTGCCCGATCGCATTTTCACGACCGACGGGCAGTGGACGACGTTGCGCGGCTGGGAGAAAGACGAGGACGCGACGGTTTTTGAGGTCGACTTCGACCACCCCGGGCACGCGCGCCACTTCCTCCGCATCAACGACGACCTCATCAAGTTCGTCGACCTGGACGAATCCAAACTCAAGGTCAGACCCAACCTTCTGCTCAAGCGCGTCGCGCCCTAGCGCCGCTTACACCGCTCCGATCGCGAAACTGCGCATCGAGAGATTCCCGAAGTGATATCCCTCGAACAGCGGCACCGCCGGCTCGCCGGCCCCCGCTCCCATTACGAAGAACAGCGGATCGATATGATCGGTCGTGGGAGCCGCCAGATGCGCGTCCGGCGCTTCGCTTCGGTACTTCATCATCAATTCCAGATCGTTGCCGCGAATGCGCTCCCACGCCCAGGCATCAAAGCGGACGGCCCAGTCGTCGGGCGTCCTGTCTTTGTCGCCGAACCGAACCATACGCAGGTTGTGCGTGACATTGCCGGTGCCAAGCATCAGCACCCCGTCATCGCGCAGGCCCGCGAGCGCCGCGCCCGCTTTGACAAGGCGGGCCGGGTCGGACGGGCGCGGAAGGCCGATCTGAAGAACGGGAATGTCGGCCTTCGGAAAAATGCGGCACAACGGCGCCCAGCACCCGTGATCAAGTCCGCGTTGGCTGTCGATCGTCGCGGGCACGCCCGCCTCAAAGAGGCGGTCGACGATGGCGCGGGCCAGCGCGGGGTCTCCGGGCGCGGGATAGTCGAAGGCGTGCAGTTCGTCGGGAAAACCGCCGAAATCGTGAATGGTGGATGGGCGGGCGGAGGCCGTCACGCGCAGCGGCGCGGGCTCTTCCCAGTGCGCGGAGGCCACGAGCACGGCCCTGGGCCGCGGCAGTTGGAGGCCGATCGCGCCGAGCGTTTCGGTGAACGTGTCGTTCTCGATCGCTTCCATGGGGGAACCGTGTCCGATGAAAATCGCCGGCATCCGTTTTGTCATTCCCTCACCTTCCTTGGTAACTTCATCCCGACATGACCCTTCGACTTCTCAACATCACCAACGAGATCGCCCGCCTTTGCGACGACCCGCAGGCTTTCGAACGTGCTCAAGGCGCGTCCTTTGGGAATCAACAGGACGCGATCAGGGGCGTGGTCGCCATGACCGAAAGCTTTCGCTCGCGCAATGGCGCGCCGCCGGAGTGGGGCGGCTACCTCGTCATCGACGCGTCGAAGCAGAAAGTGATCGGGACGTGTGCCTTCAAAGGCGCGCCCATCGACGGCGTCGTGGAGATCGCTTATTTTACGTTCCCGCCATTTGAGCGCAAGGGATTTGGAACGGCGATGGTGGCTGAACTCATTCGCCTCTGCCGACCCACGCCCACCGTGCGCCATATCATCGCCCACACGTTGCCGGAACCGAATGCGTCGACGACCATCCTGGAAAAGAACGGCTTCAAGAAAATGGGTGAGTGGAACCACCCGGAAGACGGATTGATCTGGAAATGGGAGTTCGAGAAATAAAATCGCGATGGCGCGCCGTTTCTTCGACCGAATCAGAAGAACGTACGTAAGAGAGAAAGCGTCAACCTGTTCCAAACCTCTCCAAGGGGGCCGCTTATGCCGCCAATTCACACCGTTGCCATGCCCGTCGCGTCCGGAAGGATGATGGCCTCCGACTTCGATGAGGACACTCGTCAGGAATCCCGGGAATCCGATGTGCCGCTTCTCCGAGGGCGTTACGTGGGAGCCCTGAATCATCTTGATTGTGAAGGCTGCGCGGCCTCGGTCGAGAGCGCCATCCAACAGATCCGTGGCATTGACATGGCCGGCGTTTCCCTTCCCACCTCTGCCCTCGTTTTCGAGATTGGCCTACACGCCACAGTCACGCTCGCGGACCTCCGCGACGTCCTCGCATCGGTCAGCGAAGCACTTCGGACCGTGATCCTCCTTTCCGGCTTGAGCGGACCGATGCCGATTGTCTTTTCCGCCAGCTGAACCGCCGCGTCGACGATCGCCGGCGCTCGTCGGGAGAGACCGTGTTTTGCGGTTTTATTCGGTAAAAGATATAAAGGAACCAGCATCCCCGTGCTTGCCGTTCTAGAGGCACGGGGTTTTTATTTTCAAAAGGAACCCGGCATAGTGACGAAGAAGCTCGACGCGAACAAAACTGAAGAAACGGCGCAGAACCCGGAGGCAAATCTCCGCCCCGGCCGCCGTGAGTGGCTCAAACAGGTGGACTTTTGGGAGACAGTGAAGGAATTCATCCTCCAACGCATCCCGCCGGGCTCACGCCCCATCGACCAGCTCTACTAATCTCGCAATATAAACACAGGAGAAAGCCATGACGATCAGACTTGGTGACATTGCCCCCGACTTCGAACAGGATTCAACGGAAGGAAAGATCGCGTTCCATAAATGGAGCGAAGGCAAATGGGTGGTTCTTTTCTCTCATCCGAAAGACTACACCCCGGTTTGCACCACTGAGCTCGGCTCGGTTGCCAAGCTGAAGCCGGAGTGGGAGAAGCGCAACGTGAAGGTCATCGGCCTCTCCGTTGATCCGCTCAACGACCACAAGGGTTGGGCCGCCGATATCGCCGAGACGCAGGGAACGGCGCTCAACTTCCCGCTCCTCGCCGACCCGGACAAAAAGGTCGCGGATCTCTACGGCATGATTCATCCCAACGCCAGCGACACCTTCACGGTCCGCTCGGTGTTCATCATCGATCCGTCGCACAAGGTTCGCCTGCTCCTCACGTATCCCGCCGCGACCGGCCGCAACTTCCAGGAGATCCTCCGCGTCATCGACTCGCTTCAGCTCACCGACAAGTTCAAAGTGGCGACGCCGGCCAACTGGATGCAGGGCGATGACGTCATCATCTCGCCCGCGCTGAAAGACGAAGCGCAGATCAAAATCATGTTTCCGAAGGGCTTCAAGGCGATCAAGCCGTATCTCCGCGTGACGCCGCAGCCAGAACCGACCGCGTCCGGAAAGTAAGCCGTCGACAATTCAGTCGAAAGGCCCCC
>JBBRXR010000289.1:0-3411 GCA_038238485.1 Elusimicrobiota bacterium
GACGGCCGGGTTGTCAACGGCAGGAGTGAATTTTGGTTTTTGATCGAACGAGAGCGCGGGCCGGTACGACCTTGATCGAGCTCATGATCGTCATCACGATTCTCGGAATTATCATCATGCTGGGGCCCAATCTTTATAAGCAAGTTCGACGATTCTTCTTTCTCAGTAATGCCCGACTGGAGCTGCAGCGGAATGCGCGAAGTTCCCTGGAGCTGATGACCCGCCGTCTGCGCCAGGCCAGATAATCAACGCTCGTCATGGATCAGGCGGCCGGCCAACCGTATTACTCGAGAATTTCTTTTACGGATATCGATGCGAAGCAAAATGTTTACTATCAGAACGGAAAGAACCTCATCATGGTTGTGAATGGTTCGAGCCACACATTGACGTCGGATCTCCGATATCTGGCATTTGCACTTCCACGTTCGGATGATCTGGGAATCGTTTCAGTGTCATTGACGCTGGAACGGTCGACTTATGAAGGGCAGACAAAAGCGCTTCATATGGCGTCGGAAAAAGTTCGGGTGATGAATTAATGAAAAATCGGATAAAAGGATTCGCATTGCCGGCCGTCCTGGCGATTTTGCTCGTCTTTATGATTCTGTTGCCGGCCTTGATTCTTTGGCTGCAGCAGGACACGAAGATGGCAGTGAAGAGTCAGAAGAATACCCTTGCCTTCAACCTCGCGGAGGCCGGCGTGGATCGCGGGATGTGGAAGCTCAAGAGTTCGACCGCCACTTTTTCCGATGCCTTGGCCGGGAACATTATCGCGGGATACAACTTCGACTCAACCTTTACCGATATTACTGGCGGCACCTACCGGATCCGGTTTTCTTCGGGTCCTGCGGCAAAACAGGTGACGATCTGGGCAGAGGGACGGGACTCCGCGAACAATCAGACCCGATCGATTAAAGAGGTTGTACAGAACCAGACGATTTACAGCGCGCTCATGAACGGAGGAAACGTTTCCTGGTCGAAGGGTCTCGGAATTTATTGGGGTTCCGTTGTGTCGCAGGGCAATCTTACGCTTGTCGACGACAACGTCGCCGGGTGGTATTTTCCCCGGAAGTATGCGAAGGGCGTGGTCATCGGTACGGCGTTAAATCCGCGCGACGTCAACGGGCCGACTCCGCCCAATACAGACAATGTGGAATGGTGGTCCGGCTACGATGTCCCGGACGTGCCGGTTCTCGACTTCGCCGCCATGCGGTCTTCAGCGGCCGCCACCGGTACGCTGAACGTTTATGGTTGCCGCTCCACGCAGGGCGGCGCTGGGGCCAATGGCAGCGCGACCAAATGGGATACCCGCGGCGCGTGTGCATCCGCGGGCGCTCATGCCACGCATTTTGGAAATTCCTGGAGCCACCCGAAGTCAGCCCAATTCAACCCCAACACGGATTTCGTGTGGTATTGGGACGGCGACGTCACGCTGAGCGGCGCATTTTGCGGCGGCGCCGCCTGCGGGCAGAGCGCCGGCATTCGCGGTACTCTGGTGGTAAGAGGAAACCTGACGATCGATACGCCAGGCGAGTTCAACTACGCAGGCCATGTTCCCTCGAATGCGTGGCAGGAGCAGAACAAGCTCACCATTAATACATTTGATACGGCCGCGGCATCGCAATATCCCGGCGATCTCGGTTTCCACACCAGCACGGGCACCTTTGGATTTGGCACGGACACTTGGTGTCAGCCGCTCTCGGGCTGCGGATGGCGCGCGACGGTGGGCATGAAAGGTTTCACCTATGTCGGCGGCAACCTGACCATTCTCCAGTTCATGGACTTCAACGGCGCGGTGTGGGTGAACGGAAACGTGACGGCGACGGGCGGAACTCCTACTGCGTTCTGCGGAATCTTTTACGACGACACCTTGTCGGTTCCTGCGCTCAATGTGATTCTCATTCGGATTTCTTGGGATGAGGTGAAGCCGAGCAGCGCAGTCTGGCTCTGATTCATTTCGCCAACTTTCCTGGCAAAACAAAAAGCCCACGTCGGTATGCCGACGTGGGCTTTTTGTTGAATCGTGAGAGAGTTAGCGGCGAACCATTTTCGCGCAGGAAACGTCGCCCTGCTTGTCGAGGAAATAGAGGAATCCCTTTTCCTTCTTGATGCCGAGCTTGAGGACCTTCTGCGGCTTTCCGCCTTTCTTTCCACCGCGAGCCATTTTGGCGCGGGAGATGTCGCCCTGCTTGTCGATGAAATAGAGGAAACCTTCCTCACGCTTGACGCCAGCTTTCTGAATTTTCTTAGCCATCTTTGTAGCCTCCGTGAAACATTTTGGTTTGAGATTAACTTTTGCATCCTGTGCTCCGTCCAACTTCGGGCGGTAACGACGGAACGTTTTCCGTCGCAGCAACGAAAGAGTACTTCAATGGGAAATTTTTAGTCAAGCTAAATTGATTTAATTTTCCGTCGGAGAGCTTTCGCGTTTCCGTCGATACGACGGAAAGCCCCCGCGGAACCCGCGTTCACCGTCGACAATGAAACGAAAAATGCCGCCCGAAAGGGCCTACATCGCCTTCGGCTCGAACCTCGGCGCCCGCCGCCGCATGATCGAGCGCGCCCTCGCCGAGCTCTCTCTCGTCGAGGGAATCGAGCTCCGCCGCGTGTCGCCCCTCTATGAAACCGACGCCGTCCGCGGACCGCGCCAGGGCCGTTTCCTGAATGGCGTGGCTGAGTTGGGCGCACGCCTGGCGCCAGCGGCGCTGATGTCCGCGCTCCTCGCCGTCGAGCGAAAGCTCGGCCGCCGCCGGGTCCATCGATGGGGCCCGCGCTCCATCGATCTCGATCTCCTCACGTTCGGCGCCCGCCGCCGGCGCGGCGCCGGCCTCACGCTGCCGCACCCGCGCTACCACGAGCGCCGTTTCGTGCTCGCGCCGTTCGCCGATCTCGCCCCCGGTCTGCGCCACCCGCGCCTGGGCGTCACCAACCGGGCCCTCCTGCGCCGTTTACCGGTCGCCGGGCAAAGAGTTACGATGGTCGGCACGTGGAAAAAATCACGGTTTCGACCCTTCGCCAAAAAAAAGAAGCCCGCCAGCGGATCGTAGCGCTCACCTGTTATGACGCGGCGACGGCGCGTCTCATCGACGCCGCCGGCGTCGACGTCGCCCTGGTCGGCGACTCGCTCGCCAACACGCGCCTTGGCTACCCGAACACCCTTCCGGTCACCCTGGAAGAGATGATTCATCACGTCCGGGCCTCCGCTCGTGGCGTGAGCTCCGCCCTGCTCGTGGCGGACATGCCCTTTCTTTCGTACGAGGCCGCGCCGTGGGAAGCGGCCATCGCCGCGGGCCGCTTTATTAAGGAAGGCAACGCGGTCGCCGTGAAACTGGAGGGCGGCCGGCGCGTGGAAGCGTCCATCAAAGCCATCCTCAACGCCAACGTCCCCGTGATGGGCCACCTCGGCCTCACGCC
>JBBRXR010000290.1:0-3401 GCA_038238485.1 Elusimicrobiota bacterium
AGGTCATGGGCACCGGTATTGAATTCATGACGTCGGTGGTGCGGAGCGAATCAATGTTCAGCCATGCCGCGGTCGTCATGTTTTTCGCGCTTCTGGTGGCGAAAATGGTGGCTACGGGATGTTCTCTTGGTTCCGGCGGGTCGGGCGGCCTTCTAATGCCGACCTTCTTTTGCGGCACGGTTCTAGGGGCCCTGTTCGGCTTGGCTGGGCATCAAATCCTTCCGGGCCTGTCGCCCTATGGTTCGTACGCGCTGGTTGGCTCGGCGGCTTTCTTTGCGGCCGTCAGCCGCGCGCCATTCACCGCCATCATCCTTTTGTTCGAAATCACCCACGATGAGAAAGTAATCCTGCCCGCGATGGTCGCATGCGTCATCGCCACCCTGACAGCCGGAAACATTTCACCGCTGAGCTACGAAGCCCTGCGACTGTCGAAAAAAGGGTTGTCGCCGGAGGACCTGGAATCCCGCGGGCTCATGGCCCACCTGTCGGCGGAATCCATCATGGTTCATCCGGTCATAACGCTCACAGAGTCGACTTCATTTTCCGATCTCCGCGAGGTCATTCGAACCACCCGCCACACCGGTTATCCGGTTCTCAACGAACTGGGTCTCCTCACGGGACTCTTAACGGACAATGATTTACACGAGGGCATCATGCGCGGAGGCGACCCTAACGAACTGACGGTCGCCAGCCTCATGCGCCGCAACATCGGGACGGTGACTCGGGACGCGTCCCTCCGGAAAGCGATCGAGGTGATGAATGAATTCGGCCAGGATCGCGTTCCAGTGGTGGACAATCGCAACCCCCAGCACTTGGTGGGATTGGTGAGCCGCTCTCAAATCGTCAAAGCGCTGGCAGGGCCGGCTTAGTTGAGCGTGTTCCGGAAACGGCGCGCGCTGACGATGATGGCGAAGGCGGCGAGACCGCCGAGGGCCGCGAGATGACGCAGAACGACGATGGGGTCACCTCCCTTGAGCAGGATGTTTCTCAGCAAGGAAACGAAGTGACGCAGCGGATCGAGCTGGGATAGCCAGGAAATTGCCGCCGGCATCGTCTCAATCGGGTACATGATGCCTGAGAGAAGGATCGCCGGCATCATGAAGATCATTCCGCCCATCATGGCTTGCTGCTGGTTGCGCGCGAAGGTGGAGATCAACGTTCCCACCGCCACCGCCGCGCAGATGAAAACGAACGACGCGAGGAAGAGTTCAACCAGGGATCCCCGTACCGGCACCCCGAAAAGAAGCCAGCCCGCCGTCAATATCAAGGGGACATCCGCCATCGCGATCATCACGTAGGGCAGGGTTTTCCCCACCAGCAGTTCCCACTTCCGGATCGGCGCGGAGATCAGCATTTCAAGGGTCCCCATCTCGCGCTCCCGCGCGATCGCCATGCTCGTCACGATAATGGTGACCAGCGTCAGGATCATCACCATGACGCCCGGCACCAGGAACAACGACGTGTCCATCGATGGGTTGAACAGAACGCGGAGGCTGAACTCCACGGCCGGCCTCGGCGCGCCGCCCGCTTCCTGCGCCATGGTATCGGCCACGATCCGCTGAAGATACGCTTCGATGCTCCGCGCGCGCACGGCGTTGGCCGCGTCGATGAGGACCTGCACGCGCCCGTCTCCGCGCTCAATGCTGCGTGTCAGGCCCCCCGGCGGCGGAACGAGGACGACATGCGCGTTTCCTGATCGGATGGTTTCAAAAGCGCCGCCCGCCATTTTTCCGGGCACGAACCATTTGGTCGCGAGGGCGTTGCGCACGATCCGCTGGCCCACGACGTCGCTCGGCGCGAACTGACCCACGATCCGGATGTTGCGCACTTCGTTCGACAACGCCAGACCGAACACGATGAGCTGGATCAAGGGCACCGCGAACATCACGATGCGCATGCGGGGATCGCGCAGCGTCTGAATAAGTTCTTTCTTGAAGAAGCCGCGAAGCGTCCGGTTCATGTCAAGGCTCCAGGTCCGTTTTGAATTTCCGGACGGCGAGCGTCACGATGCCGACGTTGATCAGGCACAAAGCCAGGATCGGCACGCCGAGATCAAAGAGGCTCGCCCCCTTCAGGAATAGGCCGCGCACGATGAACATGAACCAGCGCGGCGCGAGGCCCATCGTGAGGCGCTGGAAGAAGATCGGCATGCTCTCAATCGGAAAAATAAAACCGGATAGAAGCAGGTTGGGCATCATGCCGCTGATGTTGGCCAGCTGCATGGCCAGCAACTGCTGGCGCGTGACCACAGAAATCAGCAGGCCCTGGGCGAGCACGGTGGTCAGGAAAACGAGGCCCGTGGCCACGAACAACAGGTGGCTTCCGCGAAACGGAACTCCGAAGACCAGGCGCGCGGCGCCGTAGACGAAGGCCAGCGAAAGCAGGCCGAGCACGGAATAGGGGAACAGCTTCCCGATCACGATCTCCAGCGGGCGGACCGGCGTGGAGAGCAGGAGCTCCATTGAACCGTTCTCCCATTCACGCGCCACGGTGAGGGCGGTGAGCAGGATCGAAAGAATTCCGATCACCACGACCGACAGGCCCGGCACGATGAACCATCGGCTGTTGAGCTCGGAGTTGAAAAGAAAACGCGTCTCGAGCCGCACGGGGACGGGCGTGGTGCCCGCGAGTTTATCGTTCGCCGCGCGTTGGAGTCCGCCGAGATAACTGGCAATGATGCCGGTGGTCTGATTGTCCGCGCCATCGAGAACCACCTGCGCCAACGCGGAGCCGCCCTTGGTGAGCTGAGTCTGAAAGCCCGGCGGAATGTAGAGGGCGGCCTTGGTGTTTTCGTTGTCGATCAGGTCGATGCCGTCGCGCCCGTCGGAAGAGACGATTCGGAAATAGTCCGACGATGAAAAAACGTTCTGCAGATCCCGCGACGCGGGCGTGCGGTCGTGATCGACCACGGCGATGCGCACGTTCTTCACGGTGAAGTCGATGGCGTAGCCGAAGAAAACGATCATCACCACGGGAAGGCCGAGCGCCAGCGTCAGCGTGAACGGGTCGCGCAGAACGTGACGAACTTCCTTCTTCGCGATCGACCAGGCGCGCGCGAGGACAAAACCCGTCACCGGTCGTCTCCTTCCACCAGCCGGACGAAGACGTCCTCGAGCGATGGGCGAATCTGATGCCAGCGCGCGTCATTCGACGCCGCCGCGAACCGGCCTTCGTCCTTCAGGATGGCGTGGAACCGCATGCCGTGCGGCTGGATGTCGTCAACCGCGCCGGAGGCCGCGAGCTTCTTTCGCCACTCCACCACGCCGTGCTCCGGCGCCTCGATTTCAATCAGCTTCTCCGGGAACGCCGACTTCTTGAGACCCGCCGGGGAATCGAGCGCGATGATCTTTCCCCCGCGCATGAGAGCGATGCGGTCGCATTCCTCCGCCTCGTCCATGTAG
>JBBRXR010000291.1:0-3400 GCA_038238485.1 Elusimicrobiota bacterium
CGGGTCGGCGACCAGATGAATTTCGCGGTTCACGCCGATTTCTTCGAGAAGCTTCTGCGCGGTGCGTTCACGAACGGAAACGACGGCGGCCTTCGTCAGCGTGTCGCGCACCAGTTCGCGCGCGCGCTCGGTTTTGAGCGGTCCGGCGCTGACCGCGTAAACGAGAACGGGAACGCCGCATTCCTGCGCCATCACCGCTTCGCGCAGAAAGATGTGCGCCTCGGCGTCGAAGAGGATTCCGCCGCCGCCGACGATCAGCAGGTCGAGCGCCTTCACTTCGGGAAGGACTTCGTCCTTGGTGAGGTTACGAACGGGAATGGCTTTTTCCACCCCGTGCCGGACCCGCGTGTCTTCGGGATTGCGGGAAAAAACGGTGATGTCGACCGGCGCCTCGGCGCGCAACTGGGTGATGATGGAGTGAAGGATCGCCTCATCACCCAGGTTGAGGCCCCCGTAGGAGCCCACAATCCCCACCTTAAATTTTCGCTCGCTGCCCGCCTGATCATTCGCCATTCCGTCCTCCTTACCCGTCATGGGGCCGATGCGCCTCCCCTGATTTACGTTCTATTTCGGGGGTCGTTTGAATAACGTTTTGACGGGCAATTGCGATTCGCTTACAAATTGACTTGGTTTCAGGTTTGTCGAATAATAAACGCGCATAGTCCCACCCCCACGAGCCAGGAGCTCCCGATTTCATGTCGAGGCCGTTCGCCATCACCGTCGCCGCCCTGGTCACTTCGATTTCATTGTCGTCGTGCCTGGCCCGGTATCACAACCTGCCCGCCGTCAATATCGGCGCGGCGGCCCCGTCCAAGGCGTACGCCAAGCTCTACTATCACGTCGACGACCAGACGCGCGACAAAGCCTCTGTCGCGCTCGCCGCCGCCTTCAAGTCAAAGTCCCCGTTTCAAGACGCGGAAGCGATCGAGGCACCGCCCTCCCAGGGCGTCTTTGTCGACGTGAGCATCAAGGCGGTCCCGGAAGGCCATACGGCGAAAGTCTACAGGGCCATTTCGTACGCCACGCTCACGGCCATCCCCTGCTGGAGCGGACGAGGCGGGAGCGACCTGCTCTACGAAGTTTACGTGGACGGCAGAAAAATGAAGAATTTTGACTACCAGATACGCCGTAAGAAGGTAACGTGGATCGTTCTTCTGCCGGTCGCGTGGATAAACCTGCTGTCGCACACGGAAGCGGAGGCTTTTGACGCGACGGCACTTCAGTTTTTTGATGACGCCGACCCTTTATTTCGAACAGCGATCACCTCCGCCCCGTAGTAAGGTAGGCCGCCGATTTTTGACGTAACTCAAAGCTGTAACAGGAGGAAGTTCATGAAGCGTATCGTAACGTTGGCCGCCGTGTTGGCTCTCGTCGCTCCGAGCCTCGCGTTGGCGAAAGGTGGAAATCATCCGATGGCCGGCTGCGGACTCGGTTATGTGCTTTTCGGACATAACGACAACTCGCCGATCATGCAGGTGTTGGCCGCCACCACGAACGGCACCTCGGGTAACCAGACTTTCGGTATGACCACCGGAACCTCGGGTTGCACGGATGACGGAGCCGTGAAGTTCGTGAAAGAAGCCGAAGTGTATGCCGAAGTCAACCTCGACAGCCTCCGCAGCGAAATGGCTGCCGGCCAGGGTGAGTTCGTGTCCTCGTTCGCCGCTCTCTTGGGCGCGCGTGGCGAGCAGATCCCGCAGATGGTCTCGGTTTTCCAGACCAACTACGCGCAGATCTTCCCGACCTCCGGTACCACCTCCGCTGAGATGCTCTCGAATCTCCAGAGCGTTCTCTCCGCGAAGGCCTAAAGCTCACAGCCCCGTCTTTTCGGGGTGTTTCACAGAGCGCGCTGGAAATCCTAGATTTCCAGCGCGCTTTTTTTACCAATGAAACGAATCGTCTTCCTTACCGCCCTCCTTCTCCTACCGGCCTTCGCCTGGTCCGAGCGCACGCCCGAGCAACAGGCGTCGGTCAACCGCGCCACAGCGCTCGCCTCCGAGAAGAAACTGGCGGAACGCCCCGAATGGCTGGCGCTCCTCCACATGTCGCGCGATGTGCTTTTCCGCCGGAGAAGTTCGATCGACGACAATGATTTCTTCCTTCACCCGCGCGGCCGCGTCGACCCCAATGCCGAGCTCGCAGCGACCGTCACGGCTTTCGTTTCCGAGGAAGTGATCGAAGGCGAACCCGCGGCCTGCCGTTATCCCGCGCGCTATGAATTCCTCTCGAGCGAAATGGAGTTGCCTCCGGCGCCCGTGTGCGAGCGCTTTGAAAACTGGAAAGAAAAGCTCGCGCCGAACGCGGTCTCGATGGTGTTCTCGTCCTACTACATGAACAACCCGGCCTCCATCTACGGTCACACGTTCCTGAAGCTCTCGCGCGACGGTTACACGGACAGCGGACCGCTCCTTGATTACACGATCAACTATGCGGCTACGACCAACACCAAGAACGGCGTTCTGTTCGCGATCCGCGGACTGATGGGCGGCTACCGCGGGCAGTTTTCCACGGAGCCGTATTACGTGAAGATCCAGAAGTACAACAACATGGAATCGCGAGACCTCTGGGAGTATCCGCTGAACCTCACGCAGGCGCAGATCGACCGTCTGGTGAAGCACCTGTGGGAGCTGGGCGGAACGTCGATGGTCTATTACTTCTTCAACAAGAACTGTTCCTATCAGCTCCTGCCGCTTCTCGACGTGGCGCGGCCCGAGCTCGGACTCGCAAAACAATTCCGCTTTCGTGCCATTCCCCTCGACACGCTGAAAATCGTGAAAAACACGCCCGGCCTCGTGACAGGAGAACATCTTCGGCCATCGCATTCGCGGCAGATGCTCGCGCGCCGCGACGCTCTCTCCGAAACCGAAGTGAAGCTCGCCGAAGCGATGGTCGTGGATCCATCGTCGACGCCCGTGCGGGCGGTCAACGGGCTTGAGCCGGGCCGTCGCGCAATCGTCCTCGACTCCGCGTTCGATCTTCTTCGCTACCGCTCCGGCTTTTATCGCGATCAGCCGCCGGCGGTGCAGGCGCAGGAGCGCCGGATCCTCGATGCGCGCCGCACGGTGCCCGCCGGGACCGTGATTCCACCGACGCCGGTGGGCGACGTCGCCGCGCCCGAGACCGGCCACGGCACGGGCCGCTTCGGCATGTTCACCGGCGCTGACAAGCACAAGCCGTTCCAGGAAGTGACCATTCGCGCGTCGATCCACGACCTCGAAGGGGACCCGACCGGATACGTGGAAGGAAGCCAGCTCGAAATGTTCAACGTGCGGGCTCGCTATCAGGAAGGACCGGAGCTTTACCTCGAAGAATTCAAACTCTTCGAGATCATTTCGATCGCGCCGCGCGACCGCTGGATCCATCCGCCGTCATGGACGGTGCGCGCGCACGCGGCCGTGGC
>JBBRXR010000292.1:0-3375 GCA_038238485.1 Elusimicrobiota bacterium
GGTTCTGGTTCTGGGCGATCGCGGGCGTCGTCTTTTCGAACTGGTCAATCTGATCGAGCAGGGCGCTGCGACGGCGCATCGCGTCTTCAACTTCCCCCCCGACCTTGCTGACCACGAACGATTTCTCGGAATCCTGGATGCGGCTCTTATAAATGCGGAGCTGCTGCTCGAGGAAGCGGATCTGCTTCTCGGCTTCGTCCTCACGCGTTTTGCGGTCGAGGAAAACAATGAGGTCGGCGATGGCGTTGGCGCTCTTCTGCGCGTAGCTCGGGTCGCTCGCGCTGGCGGCGACTTCAACCACCCCGTCTTCAAGTTCAACGATCTCAAGTTTGCGGCGGAAGCGGCTCACCCAACGCTTGAGGCGCTTGGGGTCATCACGAAACTTATCGGCCACGCCCATCGTCTCGGCGAGCTGGACCATGGTGTCCGGCTCCATCAGCTCGACGTACACCGAACGAAGGCGCTTGCTCACGTCGGCACCGCCCTTCTTGCCGGGCTTGCTGGCGTGGGCTCCCGGAAGGAGCTGTTCGTCGGACATCATCACCGTGGCGGCCGAACGGTAGCTCTTGGGAAGGAGCGGAAAGACGCCCCCGACGATCGCGGCGGTCAGGAGAAACGGAATAAGGAAAAGCTTCTTCCTTTTCTTGAAGACCTCAACGTACTCGCCGATATTTTGCGGGAGATTAGATTCCATTTGACTTCTCCTCTTACCGGGTGGTGGTGGTCGTCGTGGATCCGGTCCCGACGCTACCCGTCGAACTTCCGGCCAGACGACGAGCCACGCCTGAGAACGGGCTGACAACGCGTCCAAGGAAATTCACGAACGAATCGAGGATCGTGTACGGGAGATAGACAATGTCGCCGGACTGGAGGTCCACATTGTCGTCCATCTTGCCGCGATACATGATCTTGTAAATATCGATGTGGCGCATCGTCGGCTGGGAACCGGGTTCGCCCTGACGGACGATCCAGCAGCGCCAGAGCGCGGCGCCTTCGAGCGGAAGTCCGGCGGCCACAATGATGTCGCGCAGCGTCATCGGCTTGCCGGCGACGAGGGGATAGCGGCCGGGGCTGCCCACGGCGCCGAGCACGTAGACGCCCTGGCTGACGTATTGGATTACCGTGACTTCCACTTCCGGAGGCTGGCGGAAAAATTCGGAATACTTCTGGGTGAGAATGTCTTCGACCATGTCCTCGGTCAAGCCGTTGATCTGGAGGGCCTGAACATAGGGAAGTTTGATGAAACCCCACGGGTCCACGGGCACCTGCGCCGTGAGCTCCGGATGGTCCTTCACACGAATCTCGATCATGTCTTGCGGGCCGAGGCGCATCTCGCTTTTCATGATTAAAGCGCTCACGCGCTTTCCCAGCTTGGTCTGCGTGACCGGCGTGGCCGAAGTGGCGGGCACAACGTCGGGCTTTCCAGCAGGCGGGGCGGGCGGCGCCGACGCGGCGTCGTCGTTATTTCCAGCAAGCGGGCGAATTTTGGGGTTGTAGCAGCCGCTGAGGATGAGCGCGGCGAGAAGAACGACGAGGAGATGGAGATTGAGGACTTTGTTCTCAGCTCGGACGTTGGCACCGTTGCCGGAAGCGGCCATCGTTGCTTCCAACAGCTCCGGTTCGGCGGCCTTCGCGGCGGACTTTGGAGCGGCGGACTTCTTTCCCTTCACGGCATCATGACTCAGACCGAAGACGAACGGCACGGTGCCGAGGATGATTTTGATGTCGGTGAGGACCGACGCGTTCTTGATGTAGAGAAGGTCGTAGCGGATCTTACGGCGAACGTCGTCCAGGACGAGGTCGGCGCGGTGGCGGATCTGGGCAAGGCCGGTCAACCCGGGACGGGTCGCGAGGCGGCGGCGATACGACGGTACCTTTTCGGAGAGATCGGCGACGAACTCGGGGCGCTCGGGGCGCGGACCGACGAAACTCATTTCACCGCGGATGATATTGATGAGCTGCGGAAGCTCGTCCAGGTGCGTGGCACGGAGAATGCGCCCGAACCGCGTGATGCGGGAATCCTGGGGCGTGCACCAGCGGGCGCCGTTCTTTTCGGCGTCCGTACGCATGGTCCGGAACTTAAGGACCGGGAACGGCCGACCGAGGAAATCGCGTTTGCGGCGGTCATCGCTCGAGCGGTAGCCATCCTCGAGACCGGCGAGAACCACACGGTTCGCGAGTCGGCGGAGGGCGCCGCCGCGTCTCGATTTGGCTCGGGAATTCTGGCCGACTCGCACCTGCGAGTAAAAGATCGGCCCTTCCGAATCGAGCTTTACGAGGATTGAGAACAAAAGCATCGCTGGGAGAAGTGCGACCAGCATAAGGGTGGCAAGAGCGACATCCAGCGCCCGTTTGGCGAAAGACATGGCTCGCGATTGATTCGGCATCCTGCGGGTTCTCCTTTTTTTAGAAGCGGGGTTGATTGATCCCCCTTCATCTACGCAGCAGTGTCCCAAATTGCACGATTCTTTCGGATCAGGGGCGGGAGGATAGTTGAGCCGGTGAAGGCCTCTCCCCGTATAGGGGAAACCCCTATGGTAAAAAGGAGAGAGGCGTCTGGAAGAAAGGAGGAAGGTCGGAAAGCCTAGACAATCAGGCCGATCGAGGAGGCGAGGACGTCCCGAACCGGGGCGAAATGGTAGTCACGCAGAAGCCGCTTGAATTTCGGCTCGGTCTTATCGAGATTCACGTAATGCTTGAAAGTGCTCGCGCGGCTCGCGGGCAAGCGCGGCTGGTTCGGATCGAACTCCCACGGATGCAGATAAACGACGGTCGGCTTGCCGGCCTTCACGGACTGGTCCATGCCGAATTTGATGAAACGGTACGGGAAGAGGCGGAAATACCCGCCTCCCGAGAACGGGACGGTCTTTCCGAAAATTCGGGCCGTGCTCATCGGGAATTCGGCGAGCTCATGGATGTAATGCGGGTAGCGCGCCGCGCCGGCGATTCCGCCGCGCGCGTGATCAGCCGGGAAGATGCTGGCGTCGTACTTGAACCCTTCCTTGCGAAGGATGTCGAGCGCCCACAGATTGCGTTCCACGACGGAAAAAGACGGCGCGCGAAAGCCGATGACGGGTCCCGCTCCGGCCGCTTCAATGGCTTTGCGCGTGCGGCGCAGATCCTGGCGGAACTCCTCGGGCGAGAGGTCATAAACAAGCTGGTGATAGAAGCCATGGCAGCCGACTTCATGGCCGCGCCGGTGAATTTCCTTCACGAGCCCCGGAATGTTCTCGGCAATCCATCCCACGACGAAAAAGGTTCCGCGCGCGCCCGCGGCGTCAAGCATGTCGAGGATGCGCAGCGTGTTGTTTTCCACGCGGCTCTCAAACTTCCCCCACTCCTCGCGATGCACGGTCCCCTCGAAGGCCGAGACCA
>JBBRXR010000293.1:0-3371 GCA_038238485.1 Elusimicrobiota bacterium
AAACGACCGTCCTCTATCCGGCCGCGAACGCCGCGTTCCGCCCGATGTCCGCCGAAGAAACCTCGGCGGCGATGACGCGCCACGGCCTCACCCGCGGCTACCTTCTGTATGTCGGCAACATTCGCGGCATCAAGAATTCCCTTCGGTTGATGTCCGCTTACGCCCGCGCGCGCGCCGCGACCACCGACCTTCCGCCGCTCGTGATGGTCGGCCACAACACCTATCACCAGTTCGATGGCGGCTTTCCGGAGGGAATCCGCCACCTCGGCGCGGTTCCCTTTGATGATCTCGCCGCGCTCTACAGCGGCGCGTCGATGTTCATTTTTCCATCCATTTATGAGGGATTCGGCCTCCCTCCGCTCGAGGCGATGGCCTGCGGCGCGCCGGTGATCGCGTCGAAGGCCGCGTCATTGCCGGAAGTCTGCGGCGACGCCGCGGTCTACGTCGATCCGTTATCGGAGGAATCGATCGCGGGCGCGATTCGCGACCTCTGGCTCTCGCCGGCACGGCGTGACGAATTGTCGAAGCGCGGCCTGGCGCGCGCGCTGCGCTTCAGCTGGAAGGCCTTTGCCGAGGGAACGTGGAAAGTCTACGAACAGGCGCTCGGATGAAAATCGCGCTCGTCCATGACTGGCTCACCGGAATGCGCGGCGGAGAGTATGTGCTCGAAGCCATCGCCGAGCTCACGCCCGGCGCCGACGTCTACACGCTGATTTCCATCCCCGGGAAGATTTCTCCGGCGCTCGCCCGCCTTCCGATCAAAACCAGCTGGCTCGCGCGCGTGCCCGGCGCCGAGGAAAAATACCGCACGCTCCTGCCGCTGATGCCCGCCGCCATTTCCAGTTTTGACATGACGGGGTATGACCTCGTGATTTCGTCATCCCATTGTGTGGCGAAGGGAATTCGAAAAGCGCCGGGCGCGGTCCACGTGAGTTATGTCCATGCCCCGATGCGCTACATGTGGGCGCGCTTCGATGAATATTTCGGGCCCGGTCAGGCCGCGCCACACGTTCGCTTCGCCGCGACGCTGTTCCGCCCGTTCCTCCGGCGGTGGGACCGGTCGGTCAGCGGGCCATCGCGCGTGAACGCGCTCATCGCCAACAGCCATTACATCGCGGATCAGATCAAGGCGGCCTACGGCCGAGCATCCGTTGTCATTCATCCCTTTGCCGACCTCTCGCGCTTCACCGCGCCGCGCCGTCCCGGCGCCGATTACCTGATCGTCGGCGCGTTCGCGCCCTACAAGCGCGTCGACCTGGCGATCGAGGCCTTCAACCGGCTGAAGCTTCCCTTGACCATCGTTGGTTCGGGCCAGGACGAGCGCAAGCTCCGGCGGCTCGCCGGCCCGACAGTCAAATTTCTGGGCGCCCTATCCAACGACGAGATCGCCGCCCTCTATTCGACCTGCCGCGCCTTCATCTTTCCGGGCGCAGAGGATTTCGGCATCACCCCGGTGGAGGCCATGGCGGCGGGCGCGCCGGTCATCGCGTTTGCCGAAGGGGGGGCGCTAGAGACCGTCACGCCCACGACCGGCTATCTGTTTCAGCCGCAGACCGTCGACGCGATCATGGCTGCGGTCCTCAAGATTGAGACCGGCGAGGTCTTCATTCAGGAAGCTGATTCCCGGGCCCGGGCCGCCGAATTCTCGAAGGCGGCCTTTCAGAAATCGTTTGCCGCTGCCGTGCGGAACGCGTGGGTCGCCGCGGGGAAGGCCCCGGCCGATCTCGACCCTCTTTTGGGGGGCGGGCCGGTTGCTTCTCCGTCGGCATTAAGGTAATTTCCTACGTCGATTTTTGGACCATCCAGGAGTTAAACCCATACCATGCAAGCCACCAGCGAAGCTCACAACGACACTGCCGTGAAGTCCCGCGAGCTCTACATTGATCTTCTCAAACGCACGGTCCTCGGAGCGGCCACCGCCGACTTCTCGTTCCTCGCCGGAGCCTCCTTCCTCAAGAAAGCCGTCCTGAACCTCTGCAGTTCGATGGGTTACAAGCTCGTCAAACCGGTCAACATGAAAGACCGCGAAGAGGGCAAGGACTGGCCTGTCAGCGCGCTGACCATGATCGGCCAAAAGCGCATGGACAACATCCAGTTCTGCACCGAAACCATCATCAAGGAAGAGATCCCGGGCGATTTCATTGAAGCCGGCGTCTGGCGCGGCGGCGCCTGCATCCTGATGAAAGGCATCCTCACCGCGTACGGGGTGACGAACCGCAACCTTTGGGTCGCCGACTCTTTCGAAGGACTTCCCAAGCCGACCACCGAAACCGATAAGGCGATCGGTCACGATTACGAGCTCGACAACAAAATCCTCGCCGTGACCGAAGACGACGTCCGAAAGAATTTCGAGCGCGTCGGCCTTCTCGACGACAAGGTGAAATTCCTCAAAGGATGGTTCAAGGACACGCTGCCGACGCTTCAGGCGGGTCCCTACGCCCTCATCCGCCTCGACGGCGACTACTACGAGTCGATCATGGACGGCCTCGTCCATCTTTACGACAAGCTGTCACCCGGCGGCTATCTGATCGTCGACGACTACAACTGCATCGACGCCTGCAAAAAAGCCGTGGACGAATATCGCGAGAAGCACGGTATCAAGGAGCCGATGATCAAGATCGACTTCTCCGGCTCCTACTGGCGCAAGAGCAAATAGTCGTCCTGATGTAAGCACCGTGTCGAACCCGATTCGCCGGCTCCTCATCATCAGGCCCGGCGGACTCGGCGGAGCGGTGCTCCTCATCCCGGCGCTTCGCGCGCTGCGCTCGGCGCTTCCCGACACCGAATTACACTGGCTGATTGCTCCGGGCGATCGCCCGATCGCCGCGCTGGTCCCTTACGTGGACGAGCTCATCGAAACGCGCCGACCCTCGGCGTTCGCCTGGCTTTCCCTGGCCTTCGCGCTTCGTTCCCGCCGCTTCGACGCCGTCATCGACTTCGACCACCGTTCGTGGTCGACCGCCCTTTTGACGTGGGCCACGGGCGCGTCTGTTCGTCTCGGTTTCTACGTTCCCGGCCAATGGCGCGCGAAGCTTTACACGAAGGTCTTCTGGAAGTATTTCGCGCAGCATGAGGCGCAGGAATATCTCGGCCTCGCGGGAATGCTCACGCCGATCGTGTTCGACCCGACGCTGGAGATGTGGGAAAGCGACGCGGGCCGTTCTGAAATCGCCGAGGCGGGCCTTCCCGATTCACGCGAAGCCCCGCTGGTCGTGATTCATCCCGGTTGCGGCCCGCAAGGAACCCCGCTTGAATGGCCGCTCCCCAATTTCGCCGTGCTGGCCCATTGGCTGATCCAGAAGCATGGCGCCGCGCTGGTCCTGACGGCGAGTGCCGCGGAGAGGAAGAAATCAGCCGACCTCAACAAGCTT
>JBBRXR010000294.1:0-3349 GCA_038238485.1 Elusimicrobiota bacterium
ATTTTCCTTCTGAAGTCGAGAGAGGGCCGGCGGACGGTCGCCATCGTCGCGAGCGCCGCGATCGCGGTGTTCATCGCCATCGTCTGTCTCTTTCCGACGCCCAGAAGGATTCTGACCTCGCGATTTAACCCCAGGCAGACGGCGACCGAACTGAGGTTCAGCCACCGCACGCGGGTCTACGCGACGGTGGGAAGCATCGCCGCCGCCCATCCTTTGCTGGGCATCGGCACGCGGCAATATGGCAATCGGTATTTGGAGTTCGCGCATTACGAAAACCCCATCGGCACGCCGGACAATCAGTACCTTCTCTTTCTCGCGGAAGGCGGACTGGTCGGGTTCGGCTGCTTCGCCGCGTTCTTGGTTTACACCCTTGGTCGCCTGTGGGGCGGACGCGCGGGGGACGGCCTGCCGTTCCTGGTCGCGGTGGGTGCATTCGCCGCGGCGATGCTTCTTCTTGATGGCGTCTACTGGCCCGCGACCGGCCTAACTTTCTTCGCGGTCGCCGGCGCCGGCGTCGGACGGCGGGAACACAAGGAGGTTCGCTAACCCGTGTTGCATTCCCGTTTTAAGTTCAACCTCCGGTTCAAGACGATTGGCGAAGTCGTCGCCCGGATCTCCGCGCTGCTGATTTACGCGGCCGGGGCCCGCCTGCTCGGCGCCGACGGGTTCGGACTTTTCTCGCTCGCTTTTTCCTACGCGTCGCTTTCTTCCGTGCTCATCGATTCCGGAACGCTGACGCTCCTCACGCGCGACATCGCCCGTGACCGCACCACCGCGCCCGAGCTCATCCGCTCGCTGACGCTCTACAAGTTCGCCGTGGCGCCGTTCGCGCTGCTGCTGACCTACGCGCTGGTCCATCTCGTGGATAAGGACGGCGTGTCGCTCTCGATCTTCCTGGTGATGGGGCTCGTGTCCGTGGCGACGTCGTTCACCGAGCATCTTTACGCGATCCTCTCGGGCGTGGAGCGCATGGACATCGAGGCGGGCGTGAAGGTCATCAATCGCGCGGGCGCGCTGGTGTTTTCCGTGATTGTCTTTCATTTCATCAAGTCCGTGGGCGGCTTCGCACTCGGCATGGCGATGGGATTGTGGACGAGCGTGGCGTTCGGGCTGTGGTGGCTGCACCGAAACGTCGGTCCGCTTTCCTTCCGGATCAACAAACCGGTGCTGAAGGCGACGCTCAAGGCGGGAATGCCGCTCTTCACGGCATGGATTTTCCTGACGCTGTATGTGAATCAGGACCGCTACATCATGTCGATGCTCCACTATTCCAAGACGGACATCGGTATCTACTCGGCCGCCGCCAAACTTGTCGACGCGCTTCGCCCGATTCCCGTCCTCCTCATGGGCGCCGTGTTCCCGATCGTTTCCGAGGCGTCGGTGAAGGATAAGGCGCTCTTCGACCGGATTTCCGCCACGCTCGTGAAGTACTCCGTGATCGGCCTCTTCCCGTTCGCCTTCGGCGTGACCATCTTCTCCGACCTCGTGGTCCGCATCATCTTCGGTCCGCAGTTCGTCCTGTCCTCGGGAATCCTTTCCATCGCCATCTGGGGCTACGTCGCGGTGTTCCTCAACCATCTTTTTCTCTACCTGCTCGTGAGCTCCGACCAGCAGAAGAAATTCCTTCAGGGTTCCATCGTGCTGATGGCCGTCAACGCGCCGTTGTGCTGGTGGTTCATGCAGAGCGTGGGGATCGCGGGCGGCGCCTGGGCCCTGATCGGCAGCGAAGTGGCGCTCCTCGTCTTCAACGTCCTCGTGAGCCCTTGGGCGCGCCGCGACATCGGCACGCTTTTCGGCACGCCGATCCTTCTCGCCGCCGCGTCGCTCGCTCTCTTCTGGCTTCTCCGTTTCTGGATGCCGGACCCGGCCGCCTGCGTTGGCGCCGTCTCGCTTTATGGAATCCTTGTCTGGCGGACGAGACTCATCGACGTGTCGCTCGTGCGAAAATTCATCGTATGAGCCGAGGTATTTCGGTCGTCGTGGTTTCCTTCAACACCGCCCCGTCCATCCGCATCTGCCTTCGCTCGTACCTGCCGCAGCTGACGGAGAAAGACCAGCTGGTGGTCGTGGACAACCAGTCCACCGACGGCACGCATGAGATGCTTCGCAACGAGTTTCCCAACGTCCGGGTGATCGTCAGTCCGCGAAATGCCGGGTTTTCGTTCGCGTGCAATACCGGCTACCGCGCCACGACCGGGCCGCTGGTCCTCTTTTCCAACGGAGACATTCGCGTCCCGTCCGATTTTCTCGAGAAGATCCGGCAGAAAATGGACGACAATCCGCGCGTCGGCATGGTCAGCCCCGAGCTGTTGAGCGAAGAGGGAACCCTGATCCAGATGAGCTGGGGCTGGAACCTGACTTTTCTCGGCGAGTTCCGCGCCCAGTTCCTCTCACCCAAGAACGTGGTGAAGTCGACCTTGATCAAGCGGATGGTCCGGTTCCTTCAGCGGCGGGAACGCCGGGTGCCGATCGTGGCGGGCGCGTGCATGCTCCTTCGGCGGGAAATGCTCGACAAGGTGAACGGGATGGATGAGAACTTTGAGCTCTATTTCGAGGACGCCGATCTCTGCGCGCGTTGCTGGCAGGCCGGCTACCAGGTTCTGTTCACGCCGCATGTCCGCGTTTTTCACGGACTCGGCCAATCGGGGAATTCCATCAAAACAAAGATTGAACTGATCTATCGGCAGAGCCAGATCTATTTCTATCGCAAGCACAACTCGCGGATCGAGCTCGCGCTCCTCAAGGTCTATCTCGCCCTGAAGTTCTCCGCGCGCCGTTGCTGGCGCGATCCGGTCTTTTCCCGATGGCTCAAGGACATCATTCTCGAACGGCGGCGACTGCGCCTGGTGGACTCGCTTTGAGCGCGCGCATCGGGCTGGACGCGCGAATGGTGAACTTCACCGGCATCGGCGTCACGATCCGCGGCCTTCTCGATAACTGGACGCCCGCGCAGTTCGCGCAGATGAAGCTATTCACGCCGCCGGAGTGGAGCAATCCCTACCCGTGCGCGGCCGTACCGGTTCCCGAAAAAATCTACGGCCTCTCACAGCATTTCGGTTACGCGAAGCGCCTGAACGCCGAGAAGCTCGATCTCTTTCACATGCCGCATTTCGATGTGCCGTATTTCTACCGTCGCCCGTTCGTGGCGATGATCCATGACATGATTCACGTCCTGTTCCCGGAGCATTCAACGAAGCCGTTCAGCCGCGCTTACGCCGGCCTCCAGATCCGACACGTCGTGAAGCGCGCGACGCGGCTTATCACCGTTTCGGAATCCACGCGAAACGACCTGGAACAGTACTGTCCGGGCGCCGCGGCCAAAACGACCGTCCTCTATCCGGCCGCGAAC
>JBBRXR010000295.1:0-3335 GCA_038238485.1 Elusimicrobiota bacterium
CTCTCCAAGAACGGCTACTCGACCCAGGCCTTCACGGGGGGTGGGTACGTCTCCGCGCGGTTCGGCTTCGCGCGTGGCTTCTCCCGCTATGAGGAATTCCAGGGCTCCGACCACAAAGACGCGTCGTTCGTCTTCAGCAACGCGAAGAAGTACCTGGCCGCCAACAAGGACCGGCGCTACTTCCTTTTCATTCACACCTTCGATGGCCCCCACAAACCCTACCGACGCGAGTTCTTCGTGCGCCAGCAGGAAGCCGCGGGCAAGAAAGCGGTGCAGCGCGACTGGTATGACGGCGGCGTTCGCGCGGCCGACATCCTCGTCAACGACGTGTTTCAGGACCTGGCCACGCAGGGCGTTCTCGAAAATACAGTCTTCATCATCACGGCCGACCACGGACAGGAAGTGGAGGACCGCGGCTACCACTTCGCGGACCACGGCCACACCCTCTACGACGATCTCGTTCGTGTCCCGCTCATCATCCGCTACGACGGTCACATTAAGCCGCGGGAAGTGGACGGTTTTCAGGCCCAGCACATCGACATCGTCCCCACCGTTCTCGATCTCGCGGGCGTCGACCACGCGAGCGCCACGCTGCAGGGCGAAAGCCTAAAGGCCATTCTTCTGGGCGACGAGCCCGCCGCGGACACCCGGGTGTTCAGCGAATGGACGGAGTTCGGAACGTTCGACCTTTTCGCGCTCCGCACGATGGGACCCGACTACGCCTACAAGTTGATCTATTGTCCCTCGGTGGTGAACAAGACATATCCGGAAAACAAAAGTCCTGGCCGCGGCGACAAGTATTGGTACCGAAAGCTCATTCCTGAGGGCGGCGTGGAGTTCTACGACCTCAAGAAGGACCCGGGAGAGAAGAACAACCTCGCGAAATCGAACCCGCCGGCGATGAAGTCCATGCTTCCGGCGCTCCTCGATCACATTCGGGGAATCGCCAGCGCGAGTGCGACTGATACTGAGTCGCTGATCAAATCCTCCCCGGAACTCGACAAGGATCTCCGCGAGCAACTCCGCTCGCTGGGATACTGAGGAAGCCGTTTTTTTCCCTCGAAGGAACCGGGAATTTTGCTGAGACTTAATTCGACGTTACAAGAATTGCTCCAGGTGGATTCGTGAACATCCGCTCCCTTCAATTCGAAAAAGCCCAATTGGCCTGCCTGCTCCTGGCCGTCACCCTTGTCGCGATGGGCCCGGACGCCGCATCGGCAATCGATTCATTTTCCTTTAAGGTCGATGAGACCAGCAGTTTCGTCTCCCGGCCGATCCACGAAGAACGCGAGCCGATCGAGCGCGACGTGAAGGCGGGCGACACGATCAGCTTTGGCTACGTCATTCCGCTCGAGTATGACGGGCAACCGAATGCGGCTTTTACAGTGAGCATCACCGTCGAGTCTCCGCGCGGCCGCGCCCGATTTTTCAAGGAAACCGTCCGCCCAACCGTGGACAAGCGGCAGCGCGGCTGGCAATCGCGGCGAATGCCGCTTGATAAGTTTGCGGGCCAGCATGTCAAATTCCGTTTTTCAAGCACCAGCACGCTTCACGACAAGGACAGCTTTCACGGCGCCATATGGGGCGGAGTCCGGATTGGGAACTTCAAGCGCAAACCGGGCGAATTCAACATCGTCCTGTTATCCGTGGACACGCTCCGATGGGACCATTTGGGCGTGGCCGGATATTCGCGCGACACCAGCCCGCAAATCGACGAGCTCGCGAACAACGGGGTTTATTTCCGCAAGGCGGTGGCGCAATCAAGCTGGACCAAGCCCTCGCATATGTCACTTTTTTCGAGCCTCTACCCTTCACTTCATGGAATGGAAGCGGACTGGGGCCAGCACGGAACGGGGCGCCGACTGCCGTCTCGTTTCCCGATGGTCACGGAAGTTCTTCAGGAAAACGGATATCTCACGCAAGCGTTCACCGGTTCGGCCCACGTTACGGCTGTGGTGGGCTTTGACCGAGGCTTCGATGAATTCCAGGAGTTCGCCCTCCCGGACCATTCCGATGGGCCGCACACGTACGGGGGCGGAATCAATTTCATCCGGGAACACGCCGCCGACAAATTTTTTCTTTTCGTGCACACGTATGAGGTCCACGGCCCGCGCCGCCACAAGGAGTTCGTTACCAAGCACATGGCCGGCAAAGTGCGGCTTGACGCGAAATACGACTCCGGCATTCTTTACGTATCGAACCTGATCGGGGAACTGGTGAAGACGCTCGAGGAGGAAGGCATCCGCCAAAACACCATGATCGTTCTCTTCAGCGATCACGGTGATACCTTGGGCGACCGCGGTATGCACGGGCACGGGAATTCCCTTTACGACGAGCTCGTTCTGGTTCCGCTGATATTTAACATGCCCGGTGAACTGAAACCGCGGAAGGTGGTTGATTTCAACGCCCAGCTCGTTGACGTCTTCCCAACAATCTGCGATCTGATCGGCGTGAAACCGCCGAATGGCCTCGTGGGCCGTAGCCTCAAGCCGATCTTGATGGGAGAGGACCTGCCTGAGGAATCGGTGGGCGTGAGCGAGTTGACCTGGAACCAACCGGGCGGAAAACGGACCACGAAAAAAGCGGCCGGACGTCACGTCGACAAGGACGACGATGAGACGAGGGTGAAGCAGGGCCAACGGCTAACCGCACTCCGCCGATTTGGCGACGGATGCTACAAGATCGTCTACAGCCCGGCATTCGCCAGTGGCCTCGATCGCGGCCGGTATCTCGGCCCGAATGACAATGCCTGGCGGATAAACTTACGATCGGGCGGCAAGGAACTGTTCGATTTGGCGACCGATCCCGGCGAGACAACCAATCTCGCCCAACAGGCGCCTTCAATTTTCGATTCCCTTCAGCGCCGTTTCGAGGAAGAGATGAGCCGAGGACCGGTCCGGACCAGCCCTACGGCAGAGCCGGACGAACCGGAAAAAGCCTTGGATCCGAGCATTCAAGAGCAATTGCGCTCCCTCGGATACTGAAATCCCCTCGTCTCGACGGGGCGAATCCCCCTCGCGCCCTTGACCAACCAAACTTCTGTGAATCTTAATTCGACGTTAAGGAAGGGTTAACCCGTATGGATTTACGATGATCTATGCAGGGTATGCGATGCGCCCGGCCGCTATAAAACACGCATTTCCGACGGGCGTGTTCCTTGCGCTATCATCGGAGTTCATATAGATTTTGAGTTAGCGTTAACGTAAGGAGGCCCATATGAAATCTCTCAAGAAGCTCGGTTTGGTTGTTGCCCTTTCATTTCTCGTTCCGACCATGTCGATGGCCGCTACCGCCACAGCGAAAGCCGCCGTCTCTGCCAAAGTGAAAGGTTATAA
>JBBRXR010000296.1:0-3334 GCA_038238485.1 Elusimicrobiota bacterium
CTCGCCGTGGCGCTCTGGTTTACGGATGAATTCCGACGCGAGCGGCCGGACGTGATATCCCGCTACCGAGCGATTGTGCTCTCCTGCCCCCTCGATGCGTACATCGGCGCGTGCGCGGCGCTGCGAGACGCGGATTTGCGCGACGATGCCGGCCGTCTCACCGTGCCGACGCTGATCGTCGCGGGACGACAAGATCAGTCGACACCGGTGGCTGATTCGGAGTTTCTGCGCGACCGGATCGCGGGCGCACGAATGGAGATGCTGGAGACGGCGCACCTGTCGAATGTCGAGCGGGCGAGCGAGTTCAATGCCTTGCTCGCCGGATTTCTGCTCGAGTGAGATGTGCGGGGCCCACTTGACGAAAGTCGCGTAATATCTTACGATATATCGTACGTAGTATCGCAAGTAGTATCGTACGACCTATCGGAGGAGATGAAAGATGTGCAGTCAACGCGATGATTGGGGGTTCGGACCCGGCTTCCCATTCGGCGGTTCCGGCGGTGGATGGCCCGGCGGATGGGGTGGGCGCGGTGGACGGGGCGGCCGCCGGCGCAGCCCAATGTTCGAGTCGGGGGAGGTCAAGTTCGTGATCCTCCGCCTGCTCAAGGAGAAGCCGCGCCATGGATACGAGGTGATTCGGGCGCTCGAAGAGAAGTTCGGAGGGTTGTATACGCCGTCAGCCGGGACGGTCTATCCCACACTCCAGCTGCTCGAGGACGAGGGCTACGTTCGGGTGATCGAAGAGGATGGCAAGAAGGTTTATCACGTAACTCCCGAGGGAGAGACGTATCTCGAGGCGCACCGCGGTGTGCTCGACGAGATTTTCGATCGCGTGCGCGAAACGGTGAAGGAGTTCACAGGCGGCGGGAGTGGCGAGATGCACCAGGCCTTCGCTCACCTGGCGGCGGTCACGTTCAAGCGCGCATGGCGCCGCGGCCCCGAAGATCCGGCGCTTACGCGCGTCGCGGAAATTCTACGCAAAGCCGCTGACGATATCGAGCAGGCATTCAACCCAACAACGACTTGAGGAAGGGAGGGCGACATGTGGAGACTTCCAATGATGTTCTGGTTGATCGCCGCGCTCTTCTTCTTCGCGTCGTCGCGGCGGCGCCGGTGGCGGCGGTGGGCGATGATGGAACCTATGGGGTACGCACGTGGGCCGTGGGCGTGGGACGGCTTTCCCGCGCGGAGTCAGGCGCCGACGCCGGCAGTGGCGCCTCGTGCGGACGGTGATGCGGCGCTCGTCGAAGTGCTTGAGAGCCGGATCGCTGGACTCGAGCAGCGGTTGGACTTCGCCGAGCGGCTGCTTGCGGGACGGAAGGAGTCACCCGCCGCGACGCCGGAGGCTCGAACATAGAGCGCGTCGCTACTTTCTCCCCGCCGCGTCCACGCTGAGCGTCGGATCAGCGCCGTCCCACTTCACGTCCCCAGTCGGTCCGTAGGTAGGCGGCACGGGACGATCCATCATCCGTAGAAAAACGGTGAGCTGCGTACGATGATGCGCGGTGTGCAGCACGCGACGCCAGAACACCCAGATGCGTTCGCGCTCGACATCGAAGAACGGTACGCGAACGAGCCACCATTCCGTGTTTTGCGGCGCCAGGTATTTCAACCGCAGCGCGGCGAGATGCGCGAGCCGGTCGACCGCAGTTGAAATCGCGAGGGGCGCGGGAAGCACGTCTTCTGGTGGCGGCTCGGGAGTTCCAATGAACTCGCCGAAGAACCGCCGCTCGGAGAGCAGCTCGTGCTTTACGATGTCGCCGACGGTGCTCGAGCGCGCATGCGGACGAAACGAGAGGTCGTCATCGCCGAACTGCCGCCAGACAGCGGCGACTTTATTCGTCTCGCTGGCGTAGCTGTCGAGCAGGTGCTGGAAGACCGGCTCAGTGGCTCTGGGAACGGAAGCCGGCGGAATGGCAGCGTACGAATACGACATCGGCATGATCGGGAAGCGAAAAGGGAAAATCAGAGCTCCTACCAATAATGTGGGCGCTTCGCCATTCACCTCGGCGAACTCACGTACGGCGCATTGCTCTCCGGCATCGCGGCGTCCTCGGTGAATGGGAGGGCGGGAACATACCAGTGTCGCCGGCGGCCGGCCAATATTCCTATTTCGGTCGGTCTTCGTCGCGGCCACCGTCTCGCGAGCCGGCGCGGCCTTTCGTAGATTTTGGATCCCGTGACCGCTCCCGCCGACCTCTCCAAGCTGCGCATCAATCGCGACGAACCCCCCGCCCCGGTGCGGAAGGCGCTCGGCCGCAACCTCCTGATCTTCGGAGCGGCGGTGGTCGTCGTGGCCGCGACCGTGTTCACGTTGAAGTCGCGCGCCGTGCCCACGGTCCAGGTGGTGACGGCGACGGCCGGCGGCGGGGGCGGCACGCCGGTCGGCGGAGCGACGAGCGTCACGGCGAACGGATACGTCGTCGCGCGCACCAAGGCGTCGGTGTCGGCGAAGACGGCGGGACGGCTCGCGTATCTCGGCGTGAGCGAGGGTTCGTTCGTGCGGCGCGGCGATGTCATCGCGAGGCTGGACAACGCCGACTTCGAGGCGGCGGTGGCGCAGGCGCAGGCGAACATCGCGTCGGCAGACGCGAGCATGATCGAGGCGACCGCGGACCGCGACCAGCTCGCGCGCGAGGCCGGCCGCCTGCGGGACATCCGCACGCGCAATCCGAACCTGCTATCGCCGGAGGAGCTCGAGTTGGGGACGAGTCGCGCGGCACAGGCCGACGCGCGACTGAACGCGGCGATCGCGCGGAAGCGAAGCTCCGAGGCGGGGTTGCGGATGGCGCAGGCGAGCAACGAGAACACGATCATCCGCGCGCCGTTCACCGGCACGGTGCTGCGCAAGGAGGCCGAGGTCGGCGAGGTCGTCGCGCCTTCCGTGGGCGGCGGGCTCACGCGCGGCGCGGTGGTGACGATGGCGGACCTCTCGACGCTCGAGGTCGAAGTGGACGTCAACGAGGCGTACATCGGGCGCATCGCCGGCGGCCGGCCGGCGCGCATCACCCTCGACGCGTACCCCGACACCACCTTCCGCGGCGTCGTGCGGCAGGTCGTGCCCACGGCCGACCGCCAGCGCGCGACCGTGCAGGTGAAGGTGTCGATCAGCGATCACGACCCACGCATCCTGCCGGAAATGGGCGCGAAGGTGGACTTCCTCGAACCCGACCAGCCGCGCGCCACTGGCGCCGCCGCGCCCGCGCACACGTCGATCCGCGTGCCGGCGGCGGCGGTGAGGACCGACAGCGGCGCGAGCGTCGTGTGGGTCGTGCGCGCTGGACGCCTGGTCAGGCGCCCCGTGACGACCGGGCCGGTGAGCGGCGGCTTCCTC
>JBBRXR010000297.1:0-3319 GCA_038238485.1 Elusimicrobiota bacterium
ATGAGGAGTACGTGGCCAGGCATGTCGACGATCGCCGTGTGGACGCCCACGCTCTCGAGGAGCGAGGACATCAGCGCCGTCGTGTCGTCGCAGTCGCCCGTTTTTCGACGGAGCGTCTCGCGCGGGAACTGCACGTAATCCAGCATGTCCGGCTTGCCTGAGACGATGTTGAACGGCGTGTTCGGATCCGGAACGTAGGTGATGCCGAGCGCGCTCACCGCTTCATAGAAAAGAATGGCCTTGGCCAGCGGCTTGCCCACGGTCGACCCCTTGAGCTCGGCCATGAAGGCGTGAATGCCTGCGCGCGCGAATTCCGCGATCGGCGTGTCGCGCGGCGTGATGAACGAAGAAATGCGCGCTTTGTCGGCCCACGAGATGGCGTTGCGGGCATAGAGCATGATCGACGCGTTCTGGGAGATGCTCTTCTCGGCGTTCTCTTCGAAGTACGAGACTTTCACCGATACCTGGACCGGCGCGTTCTCAGTGAGCTCGAGCACCCTGTCGCTGAGCGTCAGCGAAACCGGCACAACAAGTTTCTCGCCCGCCAGCAGGCCTTTCACGATGGTTTCCGTCGGGAAGTCGGAGTAACGGGCCACGGAGAGTGAAATCTTGACGTTGCGGAACGGCTGCTCGTCATTGTTCACAATGGTGACTTCGCCGACCGGCTGGCCGACATAATATTTATAGGCCGCTGAGAACATGGGGCGCAGCGCGACCTTGTCGATGCTGACCAACGAGACGTCTTTCTTCCGCGAGGCGCGGACCGCCTCAGCCATCGCCCAGCCACCTTCATGTCCACCGGCGCCGACACCGGCGACGGCATACGTGTACTGCGCCGAGGGAATGACGTCGCTGTCGATGAACGGACTGAGCCGGGTGTTGCCGGCCAGCGCAAATCGCCCGTCACCCGTGGACTTGTAGACGTTATAAGAGACCGCTTCTCCGACGGGCTCCCACGTGACTTTCAGGTTTCCCGCTTCGTCGGCCGATTTAACCTTGGCGGCCGTGTCCGGAACGAAACGGGCGATGTACAGCGCCGTCTGCTTGGGAGAGATGACCGCCACCGTCCCGCCCGGTCCGCACGCGAGTCCGGTGCCGTTCGTCGTAAAGTCGGCGAGGAAGACGCCCTTCTGATTGAAGACGCGCACTCGGCGCGAACCCGCATCGAGAATGTAAAACCGGCCGTCGGCGTCGGAGGCGAGCGCCACCGGTTGCGCCCAGTAGGCTGCCTTTCCTTCTTTGTTCGAAACGTCGAACATGAACTTGCCGGTTGAACCGTAGAACAAAAGCGATTTGCGGCCTTCATCGAGGAGCGCGATCGTTTGCGCGTTCGCGGCGAGTCCCGACACGGAACCGTACTGTCCAGGCTTTTTGCTGCCCTTGCTTCCCACGGCGAACAGAAACAGGCCGTCCTTGCCCAGAACCTGGACCCGGTCGCCCCCCTTATCGCTGACCACCACGGAACCGTCCGGGCGCACGACGAGAAGCCCTGGGCTGTGAAGGCTTCCCTCCGTCTTCCCTTTCTTTCCAAGAGAGGAGAGAACCACGCCCGAGGAGCTCACCACTTTCAGCGTGTCTTCCGCCTCGTCGCTGACCCAGATTTTCCCCCCGGAGTCGACCGCCCAGCCGCCAAGTTTGGCGACGCCGGGCGCCTTCTTCTCTTTCTTCTTCCAGGTGGCCTCCGATTTTCCGTCCTTGTTCTGCAGTTCCACGACGCCGGTGGGACGGCGGACGAGCAATTCTCCCGTCGGGAGATAAAGCATCGCTTCAACGGGTTCCGTCCGGACGCCGTCCAGTTTCACCTGAATGGGCGCGGCCGGACCAGGAACGGCGTGCGCCGTTTTGGCCTTGTTGATGACCGTGAAACGCTGAAGGCGGCGGTTCCCCTGCTCGGCGATCAGCACCTCTTCGTCGATGACGGCAATGCCGAACGGAGAGAGAAGCTGGCCGGGCGCTTTGCCTTTCGCGCCGAACGTGCCGGTGATCGCGCCTTCCGGGTTGATTTCCTTCCAGCGCCCCTTTTCGAGCGCGACATAGCCAAAGCCGAAATCGTCGACCGCCAGCCCCATCGCGGATTCGAGGTCATCGGTGGACCCGAGCAGTTTACGGTTGGACGAAAAACGGTGGACCTTTCCCTTCTTCCCGTCGAGCGCCCAGAGCGTGCCGTCTTTCCCGTAGGCGAGCGCGGTAATGCTTTCAATCACGTCCTTGGCGGCGCTCAGACGATGGAGGTGCACGCCTGAAACCGAATAGATGTCGATGAAGCTTTCGCCCGCGTACCCCACGGCAACGACGAGGTCCGCGCTGACAGCGACGCAGGCGGCCTTCTCGGCCGGAAACTGTGACGAGATCCGGGGATGCTTCCAGTCGGTCGCGCTTTGCGTTCGTCCGGGTTCGATGATCAGGATCTGGCCAAGGCCGGCGTCGGCAACCGCCATCGCGCCGTTCGGAAGAAAAGTGAAGTCGGCGGCTTCCTTAAAAAGGCCCTTCTTTCCGCCCGCGAGATGGATAGACGGCGTGCCTTTCTCGGATAGTCTCTGGATGGCGCCGCCGTTGGTGAGGATCCACGGGTTCCCCGTTGAGTCCAGCCGCAAAATCGTGGGAACGGTTTTCTTGTCGGCCAACGCCGTGATCGCGTGGACTTTCACTTCATCGTAAGCATGGGCAATCGAGGCGAAGCCGAGAAGGACGGCCAGGGCAACTTGGCGCTGTCTCATGGAAAGGAACTCCTTGCGGTAAATGGGCGGTTTTGGGTCGAGGAATGAGGCATTAATTGGAGGATGATGAGTGTCGGGGCGGCTTTCAAGGAGGACAAAGAAATATAGGAAAGCACGAAAAACGTGAATTCCGGGGGCCGTCGGGCAGGTTTCAGTTAAGAAGCGCCCGCACGGCCTGGTCCATATCGGAAACCGCGCCAAAATCCACGTGAGGCATCGAGAGGAAGTCTTTCATGAAGAGCGTGTAGACCGTTTCCCCTTCCATGCTGGATGCGGGCGCCAATGTGTCCGTCTGGTGCATGCCGTTGAGCCACTTTGTGTTGTTCATGAAATCAGGATAGCCGGGTGCTCATGTCAAACCGGCGAAACTGCGAAGACAAATCGATGACAAAAAAATGCCTTTTGTCACATTGTTTATCGACGGTAAACGGGCTATTTTAGGTGGGTTAGCAGGGGCCAGGCGGCCCGAAGCGACTGGGAATATCGTCAAAACGACACCCAATAACAGGCATCATTCTCTATCCAATACCGGGGGTCCAATGAACGAGAAAACCGACGTCGCCAAGCCCATCCTGGCGGGCACTCAGATCGCGGGCGAATTC
>JBBRXR010000298.1:0-3317 GCA_038238485.1 Elusimicrobiota bacterium
CCAAGGACTGACGTCCGGGGTTTATAGAACAGGACACCTTGGAGGGATCAACCTTTTTTTTCATCGTCGAGAATGGGCCAAAAACACAACGGTTTGGCGACCCAAATTTCGCGGCGTTCCGTCGACGGCGGCCCGGGCTGGTTTTTATTGACAGGATCGACAGCAGTTTGGTATTCATTCCCTTACCGCAGTGCTTTCGCGGGTCTCAGGTAAGGCAATGACGCCTTCTCCAATCGACGTTTGACATGGAGAAGGTTTTTTTTTGGCCAACCGACCCCGGGCGCTCAGAAGCAATACTCTGTTGATAAAAGGGGATGGCCATGTCTTTACTCGAAGAAGTGTCGAAAGGGTTCACTACAAACGGGAAGAAAATGAACGGATCCAAGTCTCATACCAACGACCTCACCGAACTTTTCGGTTCCAACGTCTTCGGCGACCGCACCATGAAAGAGCGCCTTCCGAAAGAGACGTACAAGGCCCTCAAGCAGACGATTGACAGCGGCAAGACCATGTCCGCTGACGTCGCCAACGTCGTGGCCAACGCCATGAAGGACTGGGCCATCGAGAAGGGCGCCACCCATTACACCCACTGGTTCCAGCCGCTCACCGGCCGCACCGCCGAGAAGCATGACTCGTTCATCTCTCCGACGACCGACGGCCACATCATCATGGAGTTCTCCGGCAAGCAGCTCATCAAGGGCGAACCGGACGCTTCCTCGTTCCCGAGCGGCGGCCTTCGCGCCACGTTCGAAGCCCGCGGCTACACGGCCTGGGACTGCACGTCGCCCGCTTTCCTGAAGGAAGACGCCGCCGGAAACGTGACCCTGACGATTCCCACCGCGTTCTGCTCCTACACCGGCGAGGCTCTCGACAAGAAGACCCCGCTCCTCCGTTCCATGGAAGCCATCTCGAAGCAGGCTGTCCGCGTGCTTCGCGCCCTCGGCGACGAAGCCACGCTGCGCGTGACTTCGACCGTCGGCCCGGAACAGGAATACTTCCTTATTGATAAGAAGTATTACGACCAGCGCATCGACCTCATCTCGGCCGGTCGCACGCTCTTCGGCGGCCCCGCCCCGAAGGGCCAGGAGCTCGAAGACCAGTACTTCGGCGCCATCAAGGACCGCATTTCCGCCTTCATGAAGGACCTCGACACCGAGCTCTGGAAGATGGGCGTTCTTTCGAAGACCAAGCACAACGAAGTGGCCCCCGCTCAGTTCGAGATGGCTCCCATCTTCTCGACCACGAACGTTGCCACCGACCACAACCAGCTCGTGATGGAGACCATGTAGAAAGTGGCCCTCCGCCACGACCTCGTTTGCCTCCTCCATGAGAAGCCGTTCGCCGGCGTCAACGGATCGGGCAAGCACAACAACTGGTCGCTCGCCACGGACGCGGGGCACAACCTCCTCGAACCCGGCACGACCCCGCACGACAACGAGACGTTCCTCGTGTTCCTCGCCGCCACGCTGGCCGCCGTCGACAAGCATGCCGACAAGCTCCGCGCCGGCGCCGCCAACACGGGCAACGACCTCCGCCTCGGAGCCAACGAAGCCCCGCCCGCCATCATCTCGGCGTTCATGGGTGAAGAGCTCACGAACATCCTGGAAGCCCTCGGCAAGGGCAAGTCCGCCGACAGCATGGGCGAGCGCTTCATGACGCTCGGCGTCGACAGCCTCCCCTCGCTCCCGATGGACAACACGGACCGCAACCGCACCTCGCCCTTCGCCTTCACCGGCAACAAGTTCGAGTTCCGCATGTGCCCGTCGTCGGGTTCGATCGCCGGCCCGAACACCATCCTCAACACCGTGGTCGCCGAGTCCCTCGACGAAATCGCGACGCGCCTCGAGAAAGCCACCGACGTCAACAAGGAAGCCACCGCCTACGTGAAGGAAGTGGTCAAGAAGCACGGCCGGGTGATCTTCAACGGCAACGGCTACTCGGCTGAATGGGTGAAGGAAGCCAAGCAGCGCGGCCTCCCGAACATCTCCAGCACGGTCGAAGCCCTCGCCGCCATGGCCAACGACAGCGCCATCAAGCTCTTCGAGAAGTACAAAGTCCTCTCCGGCGGCGAGCTCCACTCGCGCTATGAGGTTTACCTCGAGACCTACATCAAGAACATCAACATCGAAGCGAAGGCTTCCATCGACATGGTGAAGAAGCAGTACATCCCGTCGGTGATCAGCTACCTCGGAAGCCTGGGCGCCGCCACGAAGAACGCCCAGTCCGCCGGGGCCACGGTGACGGTGCAGAAGGACCTGGTCAAGAAGATCAGCGCCCTTCTCTCCAGCGCCTGGAAGAAGCTCGCCGCCCTCGAAGCCGCCCAGGAGAAAGCGTTCAACATGGACCACGCCAAGCCGAAGGCCGAAACCTACCGCGACAAAGTGGTGCCCGCGATGAACTCCCTTCGCGCCGACATCGACGCGCTTGAGTTCCTCCTGCCCGCCAACGAGTGGCCGGTTCCGTCCTACGCCGAAATGCTGTTCAAGCTGTAAATCGAACCATCTGAAAATAGAAAGCCCCCGTTCTCGAAAGAGGACGGGGGCTTTCTTATTGTCCGGTTAAAAAAGAGGCGGGATCAGGCGGGAACGCGGGCCGTGCTGGGCGGAATGGCGTCCGTGAAATCGATGGTCGGGAAGATCGGCGCGCGGCCCTCGAGATGGGCGACGTACTCCATGTCGATTTTGTTCCCCTCGATCTGCTCGGCGAGCTTGCGGAAGTTGTCGAGGTGGAGGCGGAAGCGCTTGGTGGCGTAAGGCACGGTGGTGCCGGTTGTCATGATAAAAGCCCAGTCGCTCGACTGAAGCAGAAGAAGTTCGCGCAACGTCTGGTTGAGCGTTCGGCGGAGGTCACCACCGGCGGTCGAATAGCGGCGCGCCAATTCTTCCATCTTGGCCTCGGCCCAGTGCTGGTGGCGATACGTCCACGCGTTGCCCCCATTCAGCCACACGAGGTTATGCCCTTCCGAGCCCCACGTCGACGGGTTCGGTTTCTGGATCTGGCGCACCGGATGGCGATCGATGTAATCGGCGGGGCTGATCAGCTCGACGTCGGTCTGGTCGAAGGAGATTTTTCGAATCAGCATTTCGAGAAAGTCGGGGCCTTCGTACCACCAGTGACCGAAGAGTTCCGCGTCGTAGGGGGCGACGGTGGCGACGATGCTGTGTCCCCCCGCGGGGGCACGTGCTCCGCAGCGAGCTGCTCCATCAAGGCGGGCGGCGGGGCGGCCGCCAGCACCTCGACCCGCTGCGTGTGCGGGTGGTAGAGGACGGCCCCGTTTTCTGCCACGATGCGGTCGAACAGCACGGCCTGGGGACAGG
>JBBRXR010000299.1:0-3308 GCA_038238485.1 Elusimicrobiota bacterium
CCGACCACCTCGAATGTCTGGCGACGAGCGCCAAGTACATCCCAAAGCTGCCCAAATGCGACCTGCCGCCTTACCATGTCATTGTGAACACGGTTCAGAACAATACCGACCTCGGCCCGGCGATTCTCACCACCGATGGGGGAGGCTGGTTTTATTTCAATGATTCCTCCGTTCCCGGCGGGGAGCGGAACGAAGGGGACGTGTGGGTCGGCTGTACGCACGTCGACAGCCGCAACATCGTTTGGAGCTCACGTTGACCCGCCGGGGAAATTGGGCCGAAGTGTGCTAAAATCTTAACCTAGCCAGATTCGTCACAGAAGAACCCCCTAATCAAGAAGAGGAAATGGACACACTCGACCAACTCGAGCAGCAAAGCGTTTACATCCTTCGCGAAGCTTTCCGCCATTTTGAGCGGCTTTGCATGCTTTGGTCCATTGGCAAAGACTCGACCGTCCTTCTCTGGCTGGCCCGCAAGGCGTTCTTTGGCCACGTTCCGTTTCCGCTGGTCCACATCGATACCAGCTACAAACTTCCTGAAATGATCCAGTACCGCGACCGATTGGCCTTGGAGTACAAACTGACCATGGTCGTCGGCCAGAACGTGGACATCCTCAAGCAGCAGAAGACCTTCCCGGCCACCCAGCACCTGCCTGACGGCCATCCCGACAAGGTGTCGCGCCAGGAATGCTGCGGCTTCCTCAAGAAAGACGCCCTCACGAATACCCTCAACGGAACCTGGCCGCGCCAGCGGATGAATCTCAAGACGGGGAAGTATGAGCTCGACGCGGATCGCGAGCCGTATCACGGCGTGATCGTGGGCGCACGTGCCGATGAAGAGGGAAGCCGGTCCAAAGAACGCTACTTCTCGCCGAGAGACAAGAACAACCTTTGGGACGTCGGCGAGCAGCCGCCGGAATTCTGGAACCAGTTCAAGACTGATTTCGCTCCCGGCACGCACGTTCGCATCCATCCGCTTCTCGACTGGACCGAACTGCACATCTGGGAATACATCAAGCGGGAGAAGATCCCGACGGTCTCGCTTTACTACGACCAGGGCCCCGGCACGCGCTACCGCAGTCTCGGCTGCGGTCCCTGCCAGGCGGCCATCGCCAGCACCGCCAAGAACGTCGAGGAGATTATCGACGAGCTGAAGAGCGGCAAACTCAAGAACATCGCCGAGCGTTCCGGCCGCCTTCAGGACGGCAAACACGGTTTGGAAGAACTTCGTCGCGAAGGCTACATGTGATGACGACCGAAACGTCCGCCAAGAAGTTCATCATGGGCGCCGGCGACACCGCTGCGGGCCGCGAACAGATGAACGTCGTCATCGTGGGCCACGTGGACCATGGGAAGAGCACCGTCGTCGGCCGCCTTCTCGCCGACACGGGCTCACTCCCGGACGGAAAACTCGACGCCGTCCGAAAGGAGTGTCAGCGCACCGGAAAGCCGTTCGAGTGGGCGTTCCTTCTCGACGCCCTCACAGACGAGCAGGACCAGGGCATCACGATCGATACCGCCCGGTCGTTTTTCAAGACGCCCAAGCGCGACTACATCATCATCGACGCTCCGGGCCACATTGAATTTCTCAAGAACATGATCTCCGGCGCGGCGCGCGCCGAAGCCGCCGCCCTCATCATCGATGCCAAGGAAGGCGTGCGCGAGAACAGTCGCCGTCACGGTTACATCCTCTCCATGCTCGGCATTCGCCAGATCGTCGTCTGCGTCAACAAGATGGATCTGGTTGATCGGAGCGAGACCCACTTCAACGCGATCGAGAAAGAATTCCGCGCGTTCCTGGCCGAAATCGGCGCGGCCAGCCCGACCCATTTCATTCCCATCAGCGCCATGAACGGAGAGAATCTGGCCACGCGCAGCGACAAGATGCCGTGGTACAAGGGTCCGACGTTCCTGGAATCTTTTGACGGACTTCAGAAGGCCCCGTCGAAGATCGACCGTCCTCTGCGCATGCCGGTGCAGGCCGTCTACAAGTTCGCCAGCCAGGGCGACGACCGGCGCATCGTGGCGGGTCGTATCGAATCGGGCAAGGTCAAGGTGGGCGACAAGGTGACGTTCCTGCCGTCGAACAAGACGAGCACGGTGAAGTCGATCGAAGCGTTTAACGCCGAGGCGAAGGCTGAGATCGGCGCGGGATGGTCGACGGGCCTCACGTTGACTGAAGAGATTTACATCACGCGCGGCGAATTGATGAGCCACGAAGCGAACGCGCCCCTCGTGAGCACGCGGTTCCGGGCCAACATGATCTGGCTCGGTAAGAAACCGTTTGTTCCAGGTCGGGATTACAAACTCAAGATCCACACGCAGTCGCAGCCGGTGCGCATCCACAAGATCAACAAGGTGATCGACGCGTCGGAGGCCGGCAGCGTCCTGAACAAGGACCATGTCGGACGCCACGACGTGGCCGATCTCATCCTGGAAACGCGCCAGCCCATCGCTTTCGATGCCATCGCTGAAGGGGAATCGACCGGCCGTTTTGTGATCGTCGACGGTTACGACATCGCCGGGGGCGGCATCATCAACGGCGCCGAGAAGGACGACCAGGAAGACCTTCGCGCCGAAGCCCGTGTGCGCGACTTCAACTGGATCCGCGGCGGCGTGAACCGCGAGCAGCGCGCCGTGCGCCTCGGTCATCGGGCGGCCCTCGTCATGTTCCTCGGCAAATCGGGCGTCGGCAAGCACCGGTACGCGCGAGCCCTCGAAAAATCTCTTTTTGACAGAAGCATGTCCTCGTACATGTTGGACGGAACCAACGTGCTCCTCGGCCTGGACGCCGACCTGGTGTGGCTTGAATCCACCCAGCATGAACTCGTTCGACGTTTCGCGGAAGTCGCCCACATCCTTCTCGACGCCGGCACCATCGTGGTCTCGACGACCAACGCGATCGGCTTGGGCGACGTCGCGGCCGTGCAGGCGCTGATTCCCGACTTCGAAGTCGTACCGGTGCTCATCGACCCGACTGGCGCGGTGTGCGACGCCTGCGATCTCCGGTTGTCGGGGAAAGAATCCGAGGAAGAGGCGATCGCGAAGATCACCGCTGTCCTCAAACAGAGGCAGATCACCAACCCGTGAGCGATCTCAAGCATCTCTTCGAGAACAACCGAAAGTGGTCGGAAAGCGTCCGCCGCGACGATCCGAAATTTTTCGAGGACCTCGCCCGCCAGCAGGAGCCGCACTATCTCTGGATCGGCTGCTCCGATAGTCGTGTCCCCGCCAACCAGATCACCGGCCTTGTTCCGGGCGACGTTTTCGTGCACCGCAATGTCGCCAACCTCGTTGTTCACACAGACCTC
>JBBRXR010000300.1:0-3295 GCA_038238485.1 Elusimicrobiota bacterium
CCAGTTCATCGTCCATGACATCGGCACCGGATTCCCCACCGTCAATCTCGAAAGCCTGCTCGTCACCGCGGAAGCGGCGATTACGAACGGTTTGAATCTTCATTCTCAGGCCGAACAGTCGGCGAACGCTGCTGACCGCGAGGAAGCCCGCCGTGATTCCACGCGCGATGAGGCCGCCCGGATGGTCAAGGAGCGTGAGAGCCTCGAACGCCTCCGCCGCGACATCTCGCGCGACGCCGAGCGCGCCGGAAAGCTCGCGCCCACCGTGAAAGTCATCACGCCAAATTTCCGGCCCGACACTGACCGCATGGACCGCGTGGCCCGGTCGATCGACGCGGTGCTAGCGCTACCGATCAAATTCATTGGGAACGACGGTAAATCACTTCACGACCTTATGTTCCAGGTCCGAAACGATGCGCGTCGCCTCGCCGATGGAACCCTCACCGATTCCGAGGCCGCCTCGGCGCGAGAACGACTTTCTACATTCATTCAGAGTCTCGACAACATCGTCAACCCGGCCGTCGTCCAATACGGCGACAGCGACGTCGACGCGCTTCGCGTGATGATGACCGAGACCGTGAACAGCGGCATCGTGTGGCTCGCCGGCATTTCTGAGGAGCGGCTGCGCGCCGGCGTGACCAGCGGAGACACCTACGAAGACCGCTTGATCCGCGCGGCCCCCGCCATTTTTGGTGCGCCCGGAGAAGCCATTGGCGCCCGAAAGAATCTCGCGCAGCTCAAGAAGAATGAGAAGTGGGGCGCCTTCGACATCCTTGAGGCCGTGAACACTTTCATGGGCGTGCTCAACCTCCATCAGAATTTCGACACGTTCATGGGGAAGAAGAACCCGTTCTCCTTCATTGTTGAGCGGGCAGGAGCGCCGTTCGAGCCGCTCATCCGTGAAGAGAAGTCCAGTTTGCCGGCCGCTGGGGGCCCGGTCCTTCTGCTCGGCAGCGCGAATGCTTATGTGGGCGCGAACGGCGCCGTCACGGAACTTCGACTGGCGCTCACCAGTGAGGCGCCGGAACGGGCCATTCCATATTTTGTGAGCACCCTGTTCCCCGAGGCTTTCAATCACCGGGAGTGGGAGATCCTCGGACCGTCGGCAAAGGACGAGTCGGGATACGTCTATTACCGCACTATTGGATTCGCGATTCGCACGAAGCTCGAGAACAAGAACGAGAAGAAGCTGAAATGGGTGGCGGTCGCCGATGCCTCAGCCGCGCTCAACCGTCTCTATCGCGTCCGCAACGGCGTCGTCGAAGTCATGGCGACCGGGGCGGACCGCGCTGATCTGGAAGCGCGGGTGAACCACCTCGTGCGGGCCGTGCAGGCCATCAACGGCGTCATCGCCTTCACCCGCGGCCTGAAGGCGAACTTGGTGTCGCCCACGCCGAACGCCTTCGCCCGGTTCAACGGCGCGATGGCCGTCATTAATACAGTTTCCGGCATCGTCGACCTGATCGAGAAGGCCAAGTATAAGTCGACGCTGCGATCCGAGTATGGCGGGTGGGTGACGAGCCCGACGCCGAATTTTTCCGCGGAGATGACACTGGTTTATCCCGACGGCACGCGCGTTCGCATGGGCGCGCTTCGCGACAATGGCGCGCTGCTGGTGCGGCGCGACAATGTCTGGGAAACGCCGGACGGAACGCCCATTTACCGGCTCGGTCAGGGCCGCGTGAAGATCGCCCTGAACATTCTTCGCCTCCGGCTTCGCATCTGGCGGTCTGCCGAACGTTTCCAGGAATCGACGCGCGTCGCCGGACAGGCGGCCACGCTCGCCACCGCGCAGGAAGGCGTTTTTTCGCGCCGACGACCCGATAGCGCGCCGGTCACTGTCGTGGCGGACGGGGGGCAGCTCTTCCTTCAGACGAATGTGTTCGGCGTGGCCAAACGTTTCGTCCTCGGTGTGCCTGATCACGATGTCCCCGTTGATGGTCACCTGGTCACCGCCCGGCCTTTCTACGCGGTCGGCAACGATAACGAACCGGGCGCGCTCATGGGGGTCTTGATCGGCGACGTTCCGCTGCGTCCGGGTGATACCGTCAGTTACAAATCAATCTTCGCGTATCTCGGTAGCCTGCCGCAGAAAATGAACGGAATGCTCGTGCAGATGGGCGTCGAGGGGTGGTACGAGCTCAACCCTGTCGAGGCGCGCTTCGCCAAGCCCGGCATTCCCGCGTTTCCGGGCGTGGGTTGGCGGTCCGACATCGACGGCGTCGAAAATTTCATGGGCAAGAATTCCTTTGGTGACCGCACCGTTCTTTTTCTCCGGTGGACGAGTGAGGACGGAACGTTTGTTCTCGATCTTGAGAAGCAGGTGCTCTACCGTTTCAGCGTCGATTCGAACGGCACCAGCGTCCTGACCGGTGTGTTGGGAACGTCCCTGCCGGGGCTGGCCCTCAGCAAGGAACGCGAGCAAGCCAAGATTCAGTGGACTCCTGTTCCGTCGGGCAGCCGCTCGCGGCTTCCCACCGACATTTCCCTTCGCGTTCCTGGAAACAACGTGAGCGCCTGGATCGATCCGGTGAGCAACGACATGTTCGTGAATATTACTCAGGCGAACACCACCGTTGATGGCGTCCTCTTCCAGGCGGCGGGAATCTATCGCTCGCGCCTGGGGGGACTCGGCGCCCGGCAGGCGGACGAAGCGATCACCCACCCCTTTTACCGTCGCCAGCCACTTCCGCTGTCGGCCACGTTCGACAAAAGCGCGGCGCTTCAGAACACGCGCCAGCGCGCCGACGGCACGACTGAGACGTGGTACGCCGTTTCCCAACTTGTCGAAAATGCGAAGCCCGGGGAAAAACGCGAAGAGGCCGGCGTGTATGTTGAGTACACCGAGGGCGGAAGCCGCCGTATGGACCGCGTGGTGGCGTCGCTTCCGGGAGTGCGTTATGAAGCATCGGTCGCGGGTCTTCCGAGTGATTGGGCCATTCGGCTTGTCCTTCCGAATGATCTGACGTGGACCAATGGCGACATCCCCGCATCGGTCGCGGCCTTCGCGCCCGAAGGCGCCCAGGCCCAGTTCGCGCTCGACGACCGCGGACGGCCGTATCTGCGCCTGAACATGCCCGATGGACGCGTTTTTGGTTTCGCCGCCGGTGCTTCGCCCGCCCAGCTTCGCGCGAACGCGGACGCCATTGAAAAACGAGAAACCGCCGAGATTCCGCTTCCCGATGGAATCCCCGATGCCGTCATGCGTCCGAAAGGCGGCGCGCCGAACGCTTCTGTCGTGAAAGTCAATGGCCGCTGGGTGGTCCGCCTTCAAACCGTGAAGGGGGCCGAGAGC
>JBBRXR010000301.1:0-3286 GCA_038238485.1 Elusimicrobiota bacterium
GGAGGGCGCACAGCGGCAGGACGGACGCCGCCGACTCCAACGGGCGGCGGATCACGATGCCCCAGCGGCCCCCGGCGGTGTGATTGACCATGAGCACGCCGAGCGCGCCGATCGACAGGCCCGCCCAATAAAGGAAACCGATGAGGTAGCCGTGGAGCACGGCCGCGTCGCGGCGAAAGAGGCCCGGAAGCAGGACCGCGAGGCCGAGCGCCGCGGCGCCGAGGAAAAGGGGACGAAGTTTCAGAAGCCGGTTCATTTCCGGGCCTCGAGCGCCGGACGATCCGCGGCCGGCACGTCATTGATCGATCCGTTCTGGCTGCGCTGGAGCGCGCGAACGTAGGCCGCGATGGCCCAGCGGTCTTCCAGCGTCACGCGGTCGGAATACGCGTACATCTTGCCGTACCCGTTGGTCATCACGTCAACGAAGTAACCGGGGGCCGCCTGGCGAAGGCGGTCTTCGTGAAACGATGGCGGCGGCGGGAACCCGCGCTGCACGACCATTCCGTTGCCGTAACCCGAAGCGCCATGGCAGACCGCGCAATAAATGTTGAAGCGTTCCTGGCCGCGAAGAAGCAGCGCTTTATTGACCGGCACGGGGAAGTCGGTCGCGAACTTCTCACCCGATTTCCAGGCGAGTTTCACGTTGTCGCGGTCGAGGCCGCCCACGGGAACGGTGCCGTCGACGAGCGGGCGAGAGGCGCGGCCGTCGGCGAAAAACGGACTGCCTTCCAGCGGCTCATACTTCGCCTGGTCATACATTCCCTGACGGCACGCGCCGAGAACGAAAGCGATCGCGGTCACGGCCAAAAGAGAACGAAGGGGCAAATTCATTCCGCCACCTCCACGACATCCTTGGGAGCCCATTCCCCCATCTCGCGCGCGGTGCGCGCGCGGTCGTACATCGGGTCTTTCGCTTCGATGCACAGGAAGAATCGATCGCGCGAAGCAAACTGGAAACGCTCCACGTTAAAAACGGGGTGATACGGCATCGGCAGGCCATTGAGGATGAACATGCCGAGCACGGCGGTGAGCGACGCGCCGAGGATGGCGCACTCGAACGTGACCGGGATGAACGACGGCCAGCTGTGAAACGGCCGTCCGCCGACGTTGACGGGCAGCGCGATGACCGCCGTGAAATATTGGAGGAGGTAGCCGCCGAGGCCGCCGGCCAGGCCACCCAGGAACACGAGACTCGGCAGGCCCGTCGGATGGTAGCCGATGGCCTCGTCCAGTCCTTCGATCGGGAACGGGGAATAGGCGTCCATTTTGCGATAGCCACGCTCGAAGGCGTGCTTGGCCGCTGCCATGAGCGCGTCGGCCGAATCGAATTCCGCCATCAGTCCGTAAACGCCGGGGCGCATCAGGAATGCCCCTTCTTCTCATGCGCCAACATCTCGCGCATTTCGAAAATGGAAATGACCGGCAGGAAACGGATGAACAGAAGGATGAGCGTGAGGAACAGGCCGATGGTGCCCGCGAAGAGGCCCCAGTCCCAGCGCGTGGGCGTGTACATGCCCCATGACGACGGGAGGAAGTCGCGGTGCAGGCTCGTCACCACGATCACGAACCGTTCCAGCCACATGCCGATGTTCACGTTGATGGAGAGAAGGAACAGCGCGATGGCGCTCGAGCGCACTCGCTTCGACCAGAGCGCCTGCGGGATCAGCACATTGACGACGATGAGCGCGACGTAAGCCCAGGCGTAGGGACCCGTGGCGCGGTTCAGGAACATGAAGCGCTCGTAGATGTTGCCGCTGTACCACGCGTAAAACGCTTCCATCGAATAGCCGTAAGCGACCACCAGTCCGGTGGCGAGCATGACCTTTGCCATGTTGTCGAGATGCTTGTCGGTGATGAAGTCCTCGAGTCCATAGGCGGCGCGAAGCGGAATGGACAGCGTCAGCACCATGGCGAACCCCGAATAGATGGCGCCCGCCACGAAATAGGGCGGGAAGATGGTGGTGTGCCAGCCGGGGATCACGGACACGGCGAAGTCGAAGCTCACGATGGTGTGCACGGAGATGACAAGCGGCGTGGCCAATCCCGCGAGCAGGAGGTACGCGCGCTGATAACGCTGCCAGTGACGCGCGGAGCCGCGCCAGCCCATCGCGAGCGCGCCGTACACCACGCGCGCCCAGCGGTGCTGCGCGCGGTCGCGCAGCGTCGCCAAATCGGGAACCAGCCCCACGTACCAGAACAGGAACGAAACAGTGGCATACGTCGAGACAGCGAACACATCCCAGAGAAGCGGGCTGCGGAACTGCGGCCACGTGCCCATGGTGTTCGGATAAGGGAACAACCAATAGGCGAGCCACGGTCGGCCCACGTGCACGAGCGGGAAAATGCCGGCGCACTGGACGGCGATGAGCGTCATGGCTTCCGCGAAGCGGTTGATGGACGTGCGCCAGCCCTGGTTGAGGAGGAGCAGCACGGCGGAAATCAGCGTTCCGGCGTGGCCGATGCCGATCCACCAGACAAAGTTGACGATGGCCAGGCCCCATCCCACCGGCTGGTTCACGCCCCACACGCCGGTGCCGAAAATCAGAAGGACGGCGAGAGACGTGAGGAGCGAGCCCATCAAAACGGAAGCGATGGAGAAGCCGACGAGCCACCCGCGGCCGACGCCGCGGCGGAGAACGATCGAGCTGATCTTCTCGGTGACCGAGGTGTAGGTATGGCCGGGGCCGATGATGGCGTCTTTTTCTCTAGCCACGGCCGATCTCCGGATTAACGTTGCGCACGCGCGCCAGATAAGTGGTGCGCGGGCGCGTGTTGAGCTCGGTTAGCAGGCCATAGTGGCGCTCGCTCTCGCGGGCCTTGGAGACCGCGCTGTCCTTATCAAGCAGGTTGCCAAACACGATCGCGGAGGCCGGGCACGCCTGCTGGCACGCGGTCTGGAAGTCGCCTTCCTTGACGTCGCGGCCCGCCTTCTCGGCGTCGATGCGCGAGAGGTTGATGCGCTGAACGCAATAGGTGCACTTCTCCATGACGCCGCGATTGCGGACCGACACGTCGGGGTTGCGCATCATTTTGAGCGTTTCCGTCTTCAGGTCGGCGAACTGGTAAAAATTGAACCGGCGAACCTTGTAGGGACAGTTGTTCGAGCAGTACCGCGTGCCGACGCAGCGGTTGTAAGTCATCTCGTTGAGACCTTCCTCGCTGTGGGTCGTGGCGCCCACAGGACAGACGGTCTCGCACGGCGCGTTCTCGCAATGCATGCAGGTCACCGGCTGATGCAGCAGCTCCGGGTTCTGGTCCGTTCCTTCCTGGTAGCGGTCGATCCGAA
>JBBRXR010000302.1:0-3262 GCA_038238485.1 Elusimicrobiota bacterium
AGTGCGCCCGCCTGGTCATTCGCCTTTGTGGCAGCCGGAGCAAGCTCGTGAAACGCCCGTTGCCCGAAGACGACCCTAAAATCCGTCAGCCCGATATCCGCCTCGCCCGCAAATCCCTGAAGTGGGAACCTCTCGTCCAACCCGAAGAAGGGCTGAAGAAAACAATTGAATGGTTTCGCAACTCGATGAACACAAAAGGCTAGGTGCCATCGATATGTTGAAGTCCCATCATCTTCGCGGTTTCCTGATCTGCCTCGCCGTCACGTTCGGCGTGCTCGCTCTTTTCGCCATTGGCTCCCTTGATTCCCTGGAATGGAAGTCCGTCGACCTTCGCTTTCACTGGCGCGGCCAGCGCGCCGTCAACAAGGACATCGTGGTGGTGGCGATCGATGAAGCTTCGATCGACAAGCTCGGCCGATGGCCCTGGCCCCGTGAAATCCACGGACGCGTGATCGACAGGCTCGCCAAGGCCGGCGCGCGGGCCGTGGGCTTCGACGTGCTTTTTACGGAACCTGATAATCAGAACCCGAAGTCCGATGAGGCGCTCTCTGCGGCAGCGGGCCGCGCGGGCAACGTCGTGTCGGCGTTCTTTTACCGCAAAGGCATGGAAGGTTCGCTTGTCGGACTGGATCCGCTTTTCCCGTACCCGTCGCTGATGAAGGAAAGCTTTCTCGGGTTCGTGAACTTCAACCCGGACGCCGATGGCGTCTTTCGTCACGGCCATCTCTACTCGCTCACGGGCGACCACGTCTATCCGTCGCTTTCGGTGGCCACGCTCGCCATGAGCCGCAAGAAAAGCTTCCAGGACCTTCTTCCCGAACTGCCCGTCGTGGTCGACAAGGACCCGCTCGTGGCGCGCAACGAGATTTTTATCAACTACGCGGTCCCGACGGATGACGCGTATCCGATTATCCCGATCGCCGACCTGCTCGATGGAAAAGTCCCCGATGAGCGGCTGAAGGACAAGATCGTTTTGGTGGGCGGCACCGCCGCGGCGCTCTTCGACGTGAAGGCGACGCCCTATCTCCCGATTTTCTACGGCGTGCTGATCCATGCCAACATTATCGACAACCTGATCGCGGGTAATTACCTTAAACCGATGCCCGGCGCGGTGACCATGCTGTTCGTGCTGATCCTGGGCCTGGCGCTCGGCTTCGGCCTGCCGCGATTCTCATCCTGGGGGAAGCTGTTGTCGACGATGGTGGTCGTGGTGGGCGGCATGTGCGTGTCGATGTTTTTCTTCAGCTCGCGCAACGAAGTGCTGCCGATGATCCCGCCCTTCCTGACGGCGCTCGGCTGCTACGCTGGGGTGACGTTCTACCGTCTCCTCATCGAAGAGCGGGAAAAGCGCAAGATCAAGGGAAGCTTCCGGCAGTATCTCTCACCGAAGATCATCGACATCATTACCAAAGACCCGTCGAAGCTCAAGCTCGGTGGGGAAGAGCGCGAAGTTACCGTTTTCTTCCTCGACATCGCCGGATTCACCACGATGTCCGAAGCGCTCAAGCCCACCCAGCTCGTCGAGGTCATGAACAACTGTCTGACCGAGTTCAGCCGAATCATCTTGAAGCACGACGGACTTATCAACAAATACATCGGCGACTGCATCATGGCCTTCTGGAACGCGCCGGCCGATCAGAACGGACATGCCGCCATGGCCTGCCTGGCCGCGCTCGACTGCATCAAGGTCCTTCCGGACATCAATCGCCGCTTTCAGGAGAAGGGCCTGCCTCGAATTGACTGCCGCATCGGCATCAATACCGGAACGGTGGTCGTCGGAAACATGGGTTCGGACGAACGCTTTGACTACACGGTGCTGGGCGACGCGGTGAATCTCGCTTCCCGGCTCGAGGGCGCCAACAAGTCGTACCTCACGCACGTCATGATTTCGGATACGACCTTCGAACAGGCGAAGGACGCCATCGAGGCGCGTGACCTCGATCTGATCCGGGTGAAGGGAAAGAAGGAGCCGAGGAAGGTTTTCGAGGTGCTCTGCAGGAAAGGGGAGATGTCCGAGGAAATGACCGAGGGCCGCAAACGTTACCACCATGCGTTGTCGCTCTACCGTCAGAAGAGCTTCGAGGAATGCGTCGACGCCTTCCAATCCGTTTTCGATTACCTGCCCAACGACCATGTCACGCGCGTCTACCTCGAGCGGGCGCGCGCGTTCGTGAGCCATCCTCCGCCCCTGGCGTGGGACGGCGTTTACGAGATGATCACGAAGTAGGGTTAGTAGTGGCCGAGGCTGCCGTCGTTCTGAGAGCGGTGCAGCGCCCACTGGAAGGCGAGGACGCCAACGGGCCAGACAACGAGCGTGAAGAGCGCCAGGAAGGTGAGCTGGCGGCTGATATCCGAGACGCTCGCCCCCGCCAATAACGATTTGCGAAGCGCCGTGAGCGCATGTGTCATCGGCACCCAGCGCGAGATGGCGCGAAGGTTGTCGGGAAGAATGCTCGTCGGAAAGAACACCCCGCCAAAAAGCTCGCCCGTCGACGCGATGATCCAGGTGACCGGATTGCCGCGTTTGAAGCGAAGGATAAATGCCGCCGCGAGAATCCCCAGGCCCATGAACGCCGTCAGCGTGAGGGTCGCCGAGAGCAGCGCGGCGCCGATGTTGGCGTTGTCGAAGCGCAGGCCGAAGCCCACCATGGCCACCACGAAATAAAGAATCACCTCGAACGTCGCGTAGAAGAAATCCCACAGCGCCGAGCCGGCAAGGAAAAGCGGGATGCGGATGGGTGTCGAGAGGACGGATTCCAACGTTCCAATAAATTGTTCCTGTCGAAGCGACTGGGCGAAGGAGTTGAGCCCCACGCTCTGGTAGCTCGAGAAGGCGATCCCCACGAGGACGAAGGGGAAGTAGGCGCCGCCGTAGTCGGCCAGATGCGGGGTGGCCGCGGAACCCAGGAGCTGGGCGACAAAATAAAATGTCGCGGCCTTAAAGATGACGCTGCCGACGTCGAGCAGGAACGAGAAGCGGTAGCTGACGGTCCGTCGGAAATCTCGGATGAAAAAAGCGGCGAGCGCGTTCATCATTTCTCGAGGTCTTCCCATTCGTTATCGACGGCCTTGAGATAGAACTCTTCGGCGCTCTTCCCCTGAAACGCCGCTTCCAGCTCCCGCCCTTCCAGCCGCCGGATCAGTTTTCCCTTCGAAATGATGATGATGATGTCGGCAATTTTGCGCGCTTCCTCGAGCTGGTGGGTGGAAAGCAGGACCGTCTTTTTCTGCTGGCGCGTGAGGTGGTCGCGAAGGAGGCGGC
>JBBRXR010000303.1:0-3259 GCA_038238485.1 Elusimicrobiota bacterium
CCGGCCGCGAAGCGCCGATGGCGTGGCCCGCGTTGAGCGGACGCCGGATGACCAGATTCATGGCAGCCGACAATCCTGGCGCCGATTCCCCGCCCGCGGTTTCCGCGAGCCGGGCGACTTCCTCGACGAACGGACCCGCCGCGTTCACCGTCATGCGGGCCCAAAGCGTGAATTCCTGGTTTGTCAGGCGGTCTCGCAGGGTCGCGCCGATCACGCGACGTCCGCCGCGGATGAGCGCCTTCACTTCCGCGTGGTTGATGGTGGTCGCGCCGGCCCGCTGGGCCGCCAGGATGAAAGAAAGAACGACCCGCGATGTGTTTGTCATCTGCGCATCGGTCCACACCGCGCCGCCGATGAGTCCATCCTTCCGGATGCCCGGGGCAATGCGCACGGTCTCACGCGCCGATACCACGCGGCCGCCGGTGAGCGAGCGGTCGCTCTCGAGGCCCGCGTTGCGGTCGAATCCGACCGCGTCGGCGGCTTTCAGGGCCGCACGCATGAAAAAGGGGCTTTTAAGGCCACCGTGACGGTAGAGAGGAAGCACGCAGGGGAGGGGGCGCACGAGATGCGGCGCGATGCGGAGCATCGCGGAACGCTCGCGGATCGACTCGCGAACGCGCTTCAGGTCGGCGGTCTGCAGGTAGCGGAGGCCGCCGTGGACGATTTTAAGGCTGTTGGCCGACGTGCCGGCGCCGAAATCGTCACGGTCGACGAGAGCGACGTCGAGCCCGCGCTGCGTGGCTTCCCAGGCGATCGCCGCGCCGTGGATTCCACCACCAACGACGAGAAGATCGAAGACCCTGTATGAAAGACCTTTGAGCTGCCGGTTCATTTTTCGGCGAAAGCCATGATATGCCAGCCGAAACGGCGCACCATCGCGCGCGGCAGGGCATTGAAGGTTCCGACGAAGAACGAATTATAGACGAGGGCCTTCACACCTTTGTGAAGACGCGTTTTGACCGGAAAGCGTTCGACGACGATGCGGGCGCGCGGAAAGATGCGGAGCATCTTCTTCAGCTCGCCGATGGAGAACTTGCGGAGGACGGGGGCATCCTCGTGCTCGAGTGCGACGTTAGTGACGGTGCGGAGCGCATTGAGCCACGACACCCGGTTGTAGACCATCAGGATCGCATGGCCGCCGGGCCGGAGCACGCGCTTGATCTCGTTGAGCATTTGAACCGGGTTGGCCGTGTACTGCAAAACGCCGTGGGCGTAGACCATGTCGAACGAGTTGTCTTCAAACTGAAGATGCTCGCCGTCCATGACGCGGAAATCACCCTTCTGATTGCTGGAGCCGAAATTCTTCTTCGCGAGATCGATGGCCGTCTGCGACAAATCGACGCCGGTGACGCGGGCGCCGCCCTGGGAGAACCGCAGAAGGTCGATGGCGATGCCGCAACCCACTTCGAGAACCTTCCTGCCGCGATAGCCGGAGAAGTCCACGACTTTGGGAAGATAGTCGAGCTTGTCGAAACGGTATTCGTCGAGTTCCTTGAAGAATCCCTTCGTCCCCACGGGATGGCGCGCGACCGCCAGGTCATGAATATGCGTGTTCCAGTATTCACGGATGTCGGCTTTGAGCGGCGTCAGCTTTTCTTCGGGTTCGATGGTCAACATGGCACTCTCCGGGAAATTTCAGGCACAGGACGCTTCCGCAATCATCGAGGGAGCCTCGTGCTTGAGGTACTTCTTCTTCCAAAGTTCGAGGACCATCAGGCACCAGAGACGGTGTGCGTGGTTCTGCTCCCCGCTGAGATGCTCGCGGAGGAGGCGGCTGACCGCCGCAGGATTGAAAAGGCCGCCCGCGCGGATGGCTTCCGGACTCAGCACCGCAAGCATGGGCTCCCTTAGTTCGTTTCGAAGCCAGTTCTTGAGCGGGATGCTAAAGCCTTCCTTACGCCGGTTCAGAATGGACGTCGGGACCAGGCGCTCGAAGGCCTGCTTAAGGACGATCTTGCGCTTCGAGCCGGAAATCTTGAGGTCCCCCCGCATGGAGAGCGCGAGCTCGATGATGCGATGGTCGAGGAACGGAACGCGTACCTCGAGGGAGTTGGCCATGCTGGCCGTGTCGACCTTCACCAGGATGTCCTCGGTGAGATAGACGTTCAGGTCGACGTAGCTCTGACGGTTGGTACGGTCATCGAAGCGGCGGGCGTCGCCGAAATGGTCGAGCAGGCGGCGGTACGCGGTTCCCGCGGGAACGGCGCCCAGGAGCTGCGGCGAATAGAGTTCGGAGCGCTGAGCGTCGCTCTGGAAAGACATCCACCGGTAATGCTCGATGTCGCCGCGCAAGCGCTCGCCTTCCACGAATCGCTTGAGCTTGTTCACCGCGCCCTTTTTCCGGCTGGAAGGCGACAGGCGGTCGGCGGCCCACCCCACGGCGCGTCGCGCGACCGAGGGAAGCAGCCGGCGGTACACCTGGCCGTAGCGGTCGGCCTGGTACGAGTCGTAGCCGCCGAAAAGTTCGTCTCCGCCGTCACCCGACAGCGCCACGGTCACGTGCTGGCGCGCGAGCTTGGAGACGAGGAACGTCGGGAAAATGGAGACGTCACCGATCGGCTCGTCGAGGTACGTGGTGAAATCGTCGAGGAACGTCTTCGGATCGGGCTTGAGCGTGTATTCCTGGTGCTCGGTGCCGAAATGCTTCGCCACGAGGCGCGCGTGCGAAAGCTCGTTGTAGGACTTGTCATCGAAGCCGATTGAGAACGTCTTCACCTTGCCCGCAAGTTCGGACATGAGGCCGACGATGATGCTGGAGTCCACGCCGCCGCTCAGGAACGCGCCGAGCGGAACATCGCTGATCATGTGGCGCTTGACCGCGTCGCGGAGCTCCGCGCGCAGGACCGGCGCGGCGTCTTCGATGGTGTTGAGCTTCAAACCATTGGGGGCGGTCCAGTAGCGGACCTTGTGAATCGTCCCCGCGGAGACGATGAGGAGGTGGCCGGGCTCGAGCTTGCGAATGTCGCGAGCGAGCGTGCGCGGCGCCAGGACGTATTCCAGCGTCATGAATTCGTCGAGCGCTTCGCGGCTGATTTCATTCGAAACGCCATCGACCAGGAAAAGCGACTTCATCTCCGATGAGAACGCGAGCATGTCGGTGCTGAGGTGATAGTAAAGCGGCTTGATGCCGACGCGGTCGCGGCCGATGATCAGCTTCTTTCGATTGTCGTCCCAGAGCGCGAACGTGAACATGCCGTTGAGCTTCTCGGCGAACATATCACCGTACTGCTCATAGGCGTGCACCAGCACCTCGGTGTCG
>JBBRXR010000304.1:0-3248 GCA_038238485.1 Elusimicrobiota bacterium
CATCCTGCGTGGGCGCGGCTATCACACGATCTACGTCCACGGCGGCGACAACAACTTCTCAAGTCATTCCGCGCGGCTGTGGCAGTGGTTCGAGGACGCCTACGACAAGACGTCGCCTCCGTTCCGCAACGTCAAGCGCCTGCACTGGGGCCTCAAGGACAAGGACCTTTTCCGCCTGACCTACGACATCCTCAAGCAGCGAAAAGACAAGCGCCCGTTCTACCTGGCCGTGGCCACGCTCTCGCTGCACTTCCCGATGGGCCTGCCTGACCCCGCCTACGAGTTCGTCCCAAACAATACCTATGACAACAAGGTCTCGAACATCATGCGCTACGCCGACGACGCCCTCGGCGATTTCATCGAGAAGATTTTGAAGGATCCGGAATTCGAGAACACGATCATCGTGGTGGCCGCCGACCACGGCATCAACGGCAACGTGCCGACGGTGCTCGACGAGGAAGTGGTGTGGGTGCCGCTGGCGCTCATCGGCAAGAAGTGGAACATGCCGCCCGCGCGGATCGATGAAGTCCGCCAGTTGTCCGACATCGGCCCGACGCTGCTCGACCGCCTCGGCATTGAGGTTCCGAACCCGTTCATCGGCCAGTCTCTGCTGCGGCGCTACGGCGACCGCACCGCGCGCGCCTTCTTCTCGACGGCCAACAACGGCGCGGCCGCGGGCATTCGCCAGGGCAACATGAAGTACTGGGTGCGCTTCGACCCGCACCGCGAATACCTTTATGACCTGAGCCATGACCGCCCGGGCGACCAGGACCTCGCCAGCAACCCGGATGAGGCGACGCAGATGAACGCCTACTTCGCCATGTGCAAGGCGGTCTTCGGCGAAAGCAACCGGCTCATCGAGGAAAACCGGATCTGGAACTGGAAGTACTGGCCGAAGGAATGAACCACGCATGAAGAGATTCTTCAAGCGGGAAAACACCCCGGCGATCGCCTTCCTGTCGTTCTGGACCCTCTACTTCACGTCATTCTGGTCGCGCGCGCTCACCGTCAACGATGAGGGCGGCCTCACCGCCGGGCACGTGAACCTCTGGGGCGACTGGGCCATCCACTTCACGATGGGCTCATCGATGGCCTACCGCCAGCTCTTTCTCGAGCAGAACCCGCTGCTCATCAACAGCACGTTCAAGTATCCGTTCTTCGTCAACTTCGTCTCTGCCCTGCTCATCCGCGCCGGCGTTCCGTTCTTCACGGCGTTCACGTTGCCGAGCTTCGTCTTCTCGCTCTTCACGGTCGCGGCGCTTTACGCGTTCTACCGCGTCACGCTCGGCTCGCAGAAGCTCGCCGTCGCCGCGGGAACGCTTTACCTCGCCAACGGCGGCATGGGGTTTCTCGACTTCATCAAGGACGTCGTCCACTCCGCGACGCCGCTCGTCACGCTGTTCCAGCCGCCGCATGTTTACACGCGCTTCAACGACATCTGGTGGATTAACGTCGTTGAGTCGATGATCATCCCTCAGCGATCGTTTCAACTCGGCTTCCCGATGGCGCTCGTCGTGCTGGCCGTGCTGTACCGGTGGTGGGGCCCCCGACCCATCGCCGCGGCCGGCGCGCCGCTTCCGCCGCCGAGCCACCCGGCCGTGCCCGTTACGCTGGGAATGCTTTTTGGGTTTCTTCCGATCGTTCACGCGCATGCGTTCATCGCGGCAGGCATCGTGATCTCCTTCTGGGTGCTCGGCGAGATTCTTCCTCGGAGGCGGCCGTGGGGGGAGCTGATCCGATGGTGGGCGCTCTTTTTCATCCCGGCGGCCCTGGTCGCCCTCCCGATCATTTTTTATTACTTCGTCGGCGCGGGGAGCCTCGGCGCGTTCCGTTGGGCGCCGGGCTGGTATGCGCTGGAACTGTCGGTCAACTGGTTGATCTTCTGGTGGCGGAACTGGGGCCCGACCCCGTTCGCCGCCGCGGCCGGATTCTTCTGGTGCCTTCGTGAACCCGGCGAGCGCCGCCGTCAGGCGTTTCTTTTCGCGGCGCCGTTCATCACGATGTTCGCGATCGGGAACCTCTTCATCATCCATCCCTGGATCTGGGACAACACGAAGGTGCTGTCATGGGCCTCGGTGGGTATCTCGGCGCTGGCCGTTCTTTTCATTCAGTCGTTGTGGATCGATGCGACGCGCGCCCGGTGGGTGACGCGCGCCATGGCGGTGTTCCTGTTCGCGACGATGATCGCGGCAGGCGCCATCGACCTCTATCGCATCCAGGTTCCTTGGCTCAACAAGACGACGATGTATTCCAACGAGGACCTGTATCTCGCCGACTGGGTCAAGAAGAACACGCCGGTGGAGTCGATCTGGCTGACGGGCGACTACCACAACCACTTTCTCTTCAACCTGACGGGCCGCCAGGCGGTCATGACATACCTCGGCTGGCTATGGACGCAGAGCTATAACTATTTCCCGGTCGAAGCCGACGTGCGCGCGATGTACCTCAACCCGGACCGCGAAGACCTTCTACGGAAGTACAAGATCGACTACGTGGTCATTGGCCGTTACGAAAAAGAGCAGTTCGATGCCACCGATCGCTATGCCGAGCGCTTCCCTGTCGCGATCCAGACTGAGAACTACACCATCTATCAGGTCCGCGGCGCGCCGCGCCGGCTCGACACGGCAGGGCCCGTGGATCGGCTCGAAGCGTCTCTGCCGCTGACCACCTTCCTCCGTCCGGGCCTTGTGGAAAGGACCTACCGCGGCAAATACTTCTTCGGGCATTGTTTGGTAAAAGAAGGCGTCGTCGATTTGAACTTTCACTATGACAGCAATGATCCGAAGCCGTTCATGGTTCCCGTGTCGATCGAGTGGGAAGGCTACCTCAAGGTCCCGTTCGAGAGCCGTTACCGATTTTCACTCGCGTCGGATGACGGCGCGGTCCTCTACGTGGACGACCACCTGCTCATCGACAACGGCGGCGTTCACATGATCCAGGAGGAAACGTCGACCGTCACGCTGGGCGACGGGTTTCACCATCTGAAGCTGCGTTATTTCGACGTGGGCGGCGGCGCGATCCTGACGTTCGGCTGGTCTCGGTCGCCGGCGATGCCGGCGCAGATTGAAGAAGACGCGCTGGTCCACTGACGTTTTTTGAATTTTTTGAGGAGAGATAAATGACCAAGGATTCTCACCCAACGCCCGAGTCGCTCGACCAGGAACTCCGCAGCGTCAAAAAAGCGTTCGAAGTTCTTCTGCTCGCGATTGAGGCGGAAGGAATCGAGTCCGCCACCGACATCGCCGCGC
>JBBRXR010000305.1:0-3236 GCA_038238485.1 Elusimicrobiota bacterium
CGGGGTGGATCGGCCGTCGGCCTCTATCCAGGCATCGAACCCGTTAACGAGGACGAATCGGTCGCAGGGCGGACGAACGGCGGAAAGGAGAAGGGCGTGGTAGCGGCGGGTTCTTGGTCCGGCGTCCACGCCGGAGGCGAAACCGCCGAGGCCGTCGGGTTCAAGCCACTCGCGCACCGGCGCTCCGATGGATCAGGCGAAGTTGAGGCGGGTCGGGCGGACGCCGTAGCGGCTGCAGAGCGTGCCCCACTGGGCGGCGGCTTCCTGCAGGCGGGCGCGCGCCTTTGCGAGGTCCGCGCGAAGCGCTTCGGCCTTGATGCGAGAATATTCCTTCCGCACCTGCTGGAAATGGAGGTAGGCCTCTTCAAGACGACCGCGCGCGGCGGCCACGGTTTCCTGAGGCACGGCCTGCGGGACGCTGGCGTTCGTGATCTTGTCGAGAAGGCGCTTCTCGTCCATTTTCAGACGGGCGCGGACGATTGTCTCGGACGGAACCTGACGAAGGTTGTAGGTCAGACCGAAGCGCTCGAGGCCCTTAATGACCCATTTCGTCGGGTCCCAATGGTAGGCCTTGATGCCATTGCGGTAGTCCGTCGGAAACTTGTGGTGGTAGTTGTGATAGCCCTCGCCGTACGTAACGAGCGCCAGCGGCCAGGAGTCGCGAGACGAATCCTTGTCGGCGTAGGGCTGCGTTCCGAACAGGTGAGCGAACGAATTGATGGAAAACGTGAAATGGTGGTTCATCACCGTTCGAAGGAAACCGGCGAGGAGGAACCCGCCAAGCGCGTCACCCCACGAAGCCGCGATGAGCGCCGGGGCAATAAAACCGAAAAGGATGCCCAGCTTCACATAGTGATTGTGCTGAAACATCACGAGCTTGTCGGTTTCCAGATCGGCCACATTGGCGTAGCGATGGGTCAGGCGGGAGCGCAAAAATACCCAACCGATGTGGGCATGCCAGAAACCCTGGCGGATGTTGTACGGGTCCTGCACGGTGTCGACGAATTTGTGATGGGCCCGGTGGTCGGAGGACCAGCTGAGCGCCGAATTCTCAAAAGCGGCCGCGCCGAAGCAGAGCATGAACAGCTTATAGGGCCACTTGGCTTCGTAGGTCAGGTGCGAGAACAGGCGGTGGTAGCCGCCCGTGATGGCGACGCCGGTGAAGCAGGTCCACGCAAACGCCAAAACGAGGGTCGCCCAGTGAATGGCATGGTGGTAAACGAGCCAGGCGGTTCCGCCAAACCCGATCAGGGGCGTGGAGATCAAGAAGACGGTATTGACCCAGTCAATTCTCTTCGGAAGCAGGATAAAATCGGGCGTTTTCGTTTGTTCGGTCACGTTGAATTGTTCCTTTACTGTGGAGATGATTCGTCCAAGATCAATTGTACGCCAAAGGCGATCAGAGTCAAGTGGGCGTACGGGGTCGGCGGGAAAGGCTCCATTGGCATCTCGATTATCCTAGCAATTTCTCGACGGAATGAGCGGAAATTACGCCTGTATCATGATCGTTCTCAGCGCCTCGAAGGAAGGAAGCAAATTACCCTCGATTCGGACCGCTTGGGACAGCTCAGAGACGATTAAATAGATCTCCAGGCTCCGTTGGAGGGCCTCCGCCGACCCCGCAGGAAGGCCCGCCCCGGCCAGGTCGAAGAAGCCGGGCGGCAATCCGCTGTCGTTTCTGACGATAAAGCGCAGGCGCCGGCTCGAGAGAGAGCCGGGGTCCAGCGCGCCGACTTCGCCCAGGAGCGCGGCCGCCGACCCGAACCGGCCCGCCTCGAGCACGCGAATCCCCATCATTCCGCCCGGTCCGTCTGACAACTTTTTTTTCACCGCCGCGGCCTGGCCTTCGGGCACCATCAGCACCAGACGGTCGTTCACGCCACGTTTCTGCGCGCGCCACCGGAGGGCGGCGGCATCGGCCTCCGTCACGGACGTGGCGCGGTTCGGGCTGAGCCACCGGAAAACATCGAGATCGGATTTTCCGTCGGAAGCCTCGGGGACGTCCGCCTCGGCCATGACGGCGCTGCCGTTGTTTTTCGGCGATACCAGGAGCGACGCCAGCAGCTCCGCGGCCGCGTTGGCCTGGGCCACGCTCAGTTGGTTTTTCCCCGTGGCGCCCGCCAGCTCAATGGCGACGGCCGTCGCGAGGCGGCGCGGATCGAATGACGAGATCGGCGCTTCGCCCTGGAGCGTCTGCCCCAACCGCAGACTGGGCGATGTCCCGTTGGTGAACAAAGAGAGGATTTTACGTTCCGCGGCGTCCGGTTTTTCAGTTCGCAGGAGCGCAACGATGTCGCGCGCGAGTTTCGTCTCCGCGCTCTGGCGGCCCGCCGCGGCGAACCCGGTCAACGCGTTCCACACGGCGTGACCGCCGAGCACGAACAGCGCGGGATGCGTCAACAGGTCCGGCTGGAATGCCACAAACAACAGCAGATAAGCGACAGCCAGGCGCGCGGCGAACGCGCCCCAACTCTGGCGGAAACCGTCCGCGCGGGTAGACGGAAAGCCGTGAAGCAGCGTGAACAGCAGCGCTCCGGCGCCGACGGCGGCCGCGGTGCCGATGAGCGGCACGAAGGCCAGCGTCAGACCGGGAAGAAGAATGAGTTCCAAAAGCGGGACCGCGACCGCGCGCGCCCAAAGCGCGGACAGGACCTGCTCGGCGCGGGCGCGACGGACATTTTCATCGGCGCCGGCGAAGGGCGAACCCACCAGGCGCAGGACCGAACCTCGCGAGAAGAGCCATGACCAGAACGGCAACGTCAGCGTCGCCGCGCGGTCCGCGCGTTCGCCGCGAAGGACCGCCTCCAGGGCCGTAAAAACAATCGGGCGAATTTCCAGCGGAAGCGGGCCGTTGATCGGCCCCCACGACGGCAGCACCTCGCCGCCCGTATCGCTCAACGCATCCTGAAAACCAACGGCGCGATCAAACGTGCCCCGCCGGAAATCCTTGAAGGTGACGCGCGCGCGTGGAAAAACGTTCGCGGGAAAGCGGTCGGCGCGCACGTCGCGTTCGCCGCCGCGACCGGGTTGAACGAGCGAGGCATGCGCGTTGGTCATAAAGACCGCCACCTGCCGCGCCATCTCGGTGAAAGCGTCCGGTGTTCCGACGATGGCCTTCGCGGCCGCGTGATCCATGCCGGTGTAGGCGGCGATGCCGTCGGCGAAAAGGTCGTGGTAGAAAGCGCCGAGCGCGGCCATGCGCGCCTCGTCCTGCCACGCCCGGATTTCCGGCTCTC
>JBBRXR010000306.1:0-3232 GCA_038238485.1 Elusimicrobiota bacterium
CAACACTGTCGAGCCGCGCCGTCTCGTCTTCCTAAGCCGCCTTCCCGTCGTTTTTTTTTCAGTGCGGTAGGGGGTTGGGGGGTGGGGGTGGGGCTCGGGGGGATGCGGCCCCGCGGGTGGCCTGCTCGCGCTGCTGACCTACGCCACCACGCCGGTGATTCTTTCCCGCGCGTCCGTGGCCCAGCTCGAGATGCCGATGTACTTCTTCATTGTCGGCGCGATCGTGGCGCACGACCGGTGGTTTTCGACGAATGACCGGCGATGGCTTCTCGCGGCGGGCGCGCTCACCGGCGTCGGCGCGCTTTGCAAACTCGTTGTTCTGCCGCTGATCCCGACGTTCATCCTGCTGAATCTTTTCTTTCATCCGGCGAAACCCGCGATGGCGCGGCGCGTGTTGTCGATTGCCGCGCTTCTCGCGACCGCGGTCGCGGTGTTCCTGGCCGGATTTCTTCCCTGGAGCGGGGGCTTGGCCGCGCTCGCCAAGACGGCGCGGAACCTGGTGACGTTCGACCAGATTCTTCCGTACTACTGGGCGGGCGCCACGTCCGACCATGTGTCGGCGCTCGTCACGTGGCCCGCATTTCTGGCCAAGGCGCCCCTGCACGCGCTCCTCGCGGCCGGCGTGGGCGCGTGGGCGTGGCGGCAGGCGCGCGAAGGCGCGTCAGCGCTTCTCCACCTGTCCGTCTTTTTCGCGTCGTGCCTCGGAAGCGTTCTCTTCTTCAAGCATGCCGTATCGACGATCCAGCTTTCGCCGGCGTATCTGTCGGTGGCCGGGTTGGGCGGCGGGCTCGCTTTCGCGTGGCGGAAAGGCTGGGTTCCGCGCTGCGCCATCGCCGCCGTGTTCCTTCTGGGAGCGGCCGACGTCTTTTCGGTTCACCCGAACTATCTCGCGTACTTCAACCGCGTGGTGGGAGGATCAGACCGCGGTTACCGGTGGCTGGCGGATTCCGATCAGGACTGGGGACAATCTCTGCCCGCCCTCTCGGCCTTCTTGAAAAACGAGGGGAGCCCGGGCGTCGTGCTGTGCTATTCCGGATCGGGAGACCCGGTTGCCTACGGGATTTCCTACCAGGACCTTCTCTCCCCGGCGCTGGCCACCCGTGAACGAAAGGATTTCCTCTATCTCGATGCCGATCGGCCGCGGTTTCTCGCCGTCGGCACCAAAGTTCTTCAGTCCGAGCCGAGGTTCCTGGCTTGGGTCTCCAAAGCGATGACGCCGAAAACCGTCGTCGGACAGACGTTCCTTGTCTATGATGTGTCCCGCAACGCCGACGCCTTCGCCTGGATGGGAGAGATTTACCGGCTCACCGGCAGGCCCGAACAGGCGCGCAAGGCGGCCGTGTGGGAAAATCAAATCCGCGCTTCCATGGAAAAACCAACATGAAAAAAATATCGATCTTGATCCTCGCGGCCGGCAAAGGCACGCGCATGAAGTCGGCGTTGCCGAAAGTCCTGCACAAAGTGGGCGGCGTGCCGATGGTGGAGCGCGTGGTTCGCGCGGGCGACGCCATGAACGCCTCGAGCCTGTGCGTCATCGTCGGGCATGGCGGAGCCGACGTCACCGCGCATGTGAAATCCGTTTCGCCGTCATCGGCGTTCGCCACGCAGAAAGTGCTGAACGGCTCCGGCGGCGCCGTCCGTCAGGCGCTCGCGTGGCTGAAGAAACAGAAGGGCGACGTCATCGTCACGTGCGGCGATGCGCCTCTTATCCGCAAAGAGACTTTCGCCGCGCTCGTGAAGGAGCATCGGCGCCAGAAGAATGCCGCGACCGTGCTCACCACGCACATGCCCAACCCATTCGGGTACGGCCGCATCGTGCGTTCTTACGATAGCGCGGTCGAGCGCATCGTTGAGCACCTCGATGCCAGCGATGACGAGCGCAAGCTCACCGAGATCAACAGCGGTACTTATTGCTTCGACGCGACGGCTTTGAGCCGCGCGCTGCCGAAGCTCCGGAACGACAACGCCAAGAAAGAGTTTTATCTCACCGATACGCTCGAGATCCTTCGCGAAGGCGGGGGCCGCATCGGCGCGGTGATTTGCGGCGATCACAACGAAATCCTCGGAATCAACTCCCGCGCGGAACTGGCGCTGGCCGAATCGATTGCCAACCGCCGCAAATGCGCGGCCCTCATGGCCGCCGGCGTCACGATTATCGACCCGGCCGCCACCTACGTGCAGGACACGGTCACGGTGGGCGCGGACACGATCCTTTACCCGCAGACATTCCTGATTGGGGCCACCAAAATCGGTTCCGGATGTGAAATTGGACCGTGGTCAAATATTTCCAACTGCCTCATCGAAAACAACGTGACCGTGAAAGCCAGTTTCGCGGACGCCTCGCGCATCCGTTCAGGCTCAAAAATCGGCCCGTTTTCGCACATCCGGCCGAAAAGCGATCTCGGTCCGAACGTCCACATGGGTAACTTCTCCGAAACCAAGAACAGCCGGCTGGGACAGGGCAGCAAGCTCAACCACCTGTCGTATCTCGGGGATGCAACGGTGGGAAAATTTGTTAATATCGGCGCCGGCACCATCACCTGCAATTACGACGGGATCCAGAAGTCTCCCACCCAAATCCAGGACCATGCATTTATCGGCTCTAACACGAACCTGATCGCACCGGTTCGCGTCGGACCTCATGCTGTTGTCGGAGCCGGGTCAAGTATCAGCGAGGATGTGCCCGCGTGGTCGCTGGCCGTTGAGCGAGCGCCGACCAGGGTCCTCAAGAACTGGGCCAAAGCCAAATTCAGCAAGAAAGGGAAGAAACGTTGAACGACCTTAAGATTTTCTCGGGTAATGCGAACCCGAAGCTCGCGCAGGCCGTCGCCAAGCACCTGAAAATTCCGGTGGGCGCCGCCGACGTGGGACGCTTTCCTGACGGTGAGATCCAGATCCAGATCATGGAGAACGTGCGCGGCGCGGATTGCTTCATTATCCAGCCGACGAGCGAACCGGCCAACGACAATTTGATGGAGTTGCTGCTGATGATCGACGCGCTTCGCCGCGCGAGCGCCCATCGCATTACCCCCGTGATTCCGTACTTCGGTTACGGCCGCCAGGACCGCAAGGCCCAGCCGCGCGTTCCGATCTCGAGCAAGCTGGTCTGCAATCTGATCACGGTGGCGGGAGCCGACCGCGTGCTCACGATGGACCTGCATGCAGGCCAGATCCAGGGATTTTTTGACATCCCCGTCGACCACATGTACGGCGCGCCGGTGTTCATCGACTA
>JBBRXR010000307.1:0-3211 GCA_038238485.1 Elusimicrobiota bacterium
GAGAAGAAAATGGACGCCGCGGAACTGGAGCGTCAGCGCGCCGGATTGATCGAGCGGCTCGCGCGGAAGATGTCGCGCGCCGAGACCGAGGCCCTGCTGGCGGACGCCGTGGCGTTTCGTCTCGGCCGCCTGTCGCTTCCCGCTTTCTACGCCGCGCTCGAGCGCCGCTGCGCCGCGTCGCGCGTCGCGCTCACTGATTTTCCGCAGATGCAGGCCTACGTCCGCTACGCCGGACTGGCGGACCGGTTGCAGGCCGACGCCCTTTTCCAGGAACTGTCCGCCCGCGAGAGCGCCGTTTACGCCGCGCTGGCGCGCACGCCGCAGGAGCGCGCGATCATCGCTGATGACCGGCGCCTCGCTCAGCGCGCCCACCTCATCGGATTTTCGATGTCCTCGCCGGAGTGGGACGCTTACCGCAGCGAAAACCCGGACGGGACGCCCGGGCTCGCCGCTTTTGAAGATTTCTACCGCAACGCCGACCGTCGCAGCGCGGCGATGGCCGCCAACCTTCTGCGCGAGGCGCGTGGGGGAAACGACACGATCGTGCTCGTGGCGGGCGGGTTCCACACCGACGCGGTCGGACGCGCGATGCGCGCCGCCGGATTCGCCACTGTGGAGTGGACGCCGCGGGTGAGCCGCGCGGACCCGTCGCAGGGCTCTGCCTACCTCACCGCTTTTAACCAGGAAAAAACGCCGCTCGAGAAGATTTTCGACGGCCGCCGCCTTTTCGTCACCCCCGATCCGTTCGCGGGCCTCGCTTCGCTGCCCGCGCTCGCGGCGGGCGTCGAGGAAGCGCGGGTTCCGGGCGTCGACGCCGCCGACGACCAGGCTGTCTTCGATGCCCTCTCGAACGGTCTTCCCGCGCGCGTGGAGGCGCATGACGCGCCGGGCGGCGCGACCGTCGATGTCCGATCGGGCGATCGCGTCGTGGCCGTCCGGGTGCGAACCACCGGCGCGGGCGACGCCACGCAACTCGTGGGCGCGGACAGCCGTTGGGGCGGGCGCGTCGCGCTCGGCCTCATCCCGTCGGTGTGGGGAGACCTGCTCCCGATTCTCATGGCGCGGGGATGGAGCGACCGAAAAATCGCGGCGCTTGGGGGCGCCGAGGAAATTATTTTCAGCGCGATCCTCGTGAGCGGGCTCACCTGGTTCGTCGGCGTCACTCTGGGCGTGGAGCCCTTCACCGCCCTTGGCCTGTCGAGCGCCCTCAGTTTCTTTCTCTTCATCGCCGCGCATCTGCGCGAGGTCATTCGCTGGCATCAGGGTTACCTCGTGCGCGGCAAACCCACGCGTGGCCAGCTCGTCACGCTGGCGGCCTTCGCGTTGCCCACCCGCGCGCTCTACTTCCTGCTTCTGATCGTTTTGCCGTTCGGTCCCTTCAACGTCCTCGTCGCGGTGCCCGTCACGGGCGCCGTTCACGTTTTTTACAACGCCGTTCTCGCGCGGCATTTCAACGCCGTCACCGGCATGGCGAACGTCGGGCCGGGACCGTGGCGCCGCGAGGGCGCCGCCGTCGCGTCGCCGTGGATCACCGATCCCGACGTCACGCTGGCGCACGCGACGGGCATGGACTACGCGAACATTGTGATGCTGCGCCGCGACAACCTCGCGCCGGACCTTGAGCCGGGCTGGTGGGGCGCGCCGCCGCAGGAGGAAGATTTTCGCCGGGACTTCATGTCGATCATGCGCGGCCGGCGGCACGGCTCCGTTCTCGTGCTGAAAAGAAAGGGCGTGGTGATCGGGTACGCGATGGCGCGGGAAGAATCGGCGTTGTCCGCCAACCTCGTTGAAAGCGTCGTGGTGGATGGCGAACGGGGACATGGCTTCGGGCGCGCGCTTTTCGCCGAGCGATTGAAGCTCCTTCTGGAAGAACGACCGGGCCTGACGACGGTGACCGTGTCCGATGGAAATCCCGACAGCATCACCTCGCGCAACGCCGTGCGCTTCGGTTTTTCGGAAACGGGCGTGCGCCGCCTCGCGCTCCATCTCACGCCGGTGCTGCGGACGAGCCTGCTCGCCCGCCTTGCGGGGGTCGACGCCGCATCGGATGAGACGTCGCGCGAGGCCGCGCTCGTCACGCTCAACCAGTTTTACGCCGACCGCTACCTGAACGCGAGCGAGGAGGAGATGTACGATTTCCCGTTCCTCGCCGATTTCCGCTGGACTCTCGGTAGCGATGGCGACGACCTCGGTTATTTCTCGCCGACGCCGGTGATGGACGCGGCGATTCTCCTGCGCGCCGTGGGCGTGGGGGCGGGCTCGGTTGTCATCGACGCCGGCGGCGGCGACGCCCGCGTGGCGATGACGGCCGCCGTTCTGGGCGCGAGCGGCCTGTCGATCGAAGCCGATCCGCGACTGCACGAGATGGCGCTTCAGATGCGCGAGAACTGGCCTCCCCAGCCGGGCGACGGCTCGCTCTCGCTTCTGAACATTCCCGTCGAGAGCTACGACCTCGGCGCGGCCGACGTCATCTACTACACCTACAACGAGCCGCGCGGCGAAGCCGTGGATCATGACAACGACCACCTCACGCTCGGCCCCGACAGCAATTTCCGCACAATGGAACGTCAGCTCGCGGCGCAGGCCAAGCCCGGCGCCATCATCGTCCTGACGTTTTCACCGGAGGGCTTCAACGATCCGTCCCTCGAGCCGCTGCCGCTGGCGCTGCCCGGCCTTCTGCATGGAAGCCAGCTTCGTCCGCAGTTTTATCGCAAGCGCGCGCCCGACGCCGCCGCTCCCATCTCCGAGGCCACTTCGGCCCCCGGCGTGGTGGACATCGCCGGGCCGCGGCACACCGTCATCACCTACGAAAGCGATTTCATCACCGAGCTCGACGCCGCCAACCCGGGCCTGCGCGCGAAGGTGGAGCGCATGCTCTCGACGCCTTTTTCCGACCTTCGGCCGGAGGTCGACTACGACCGGCTGTCGGGCGGACGGAGCGCCATTATTTACCTCGATCACCCCGTGGAGGTGGATGGGCGCCTCATCGCCGCGGTGAAAGTGAAGGGAACGCGCTTCGAGCGCCCCAACAGCGAGTTCGACATCCTTGAGCTTCATCGCCAGCACGGCGCGCGGATTCCCCGCGGGCTGAAAGTCTCGAAACCCACCATCCTCAAGGACGGACGCTTTGAGGAGCAGACCATGCCACCGATCCCGATGGGCGGCTCGCGCGATGAGATCGCGCAGGGCGAGCTGGACATGACGCGTGCCA
>JBBRXR010000308.1:0-3203 GCA_038238485.1 Elusimicrobiota bacterium
GCCCACCAAAGGAACCAGGGGTAAATCAACAAGCGAAGAACTGGCTTTACGAAACGCCAAATCGGGGGAAAAGGGGCTCGGGTGAGTATAATCGGCTCGGAAGGCTCCACGGCGGAAGGGTAACTACTAAACCTGTAGAGGTCAAGGCGGAGAAATGCGATTCATATGGATATGACGGCTGATTTCTTGTCTGCGCTCGCGGTCATTTTGGTGATCGCGGGATGTCTTACCGCCTACCTCATCCGCCGCGGGATGACGGGTCCCGTTTCTTACGAGCGGGTGAAGCGGCAGGGGGGCGGTCCGATCGTCGGGGAAGGAACCCTGAATTTCGGTTTCTGGACCCTTCAGTCGGTCGGCGCCGCGCTCGCCAGGGCGGGCATTCCCGCCGATTCGATCACCTGGGCAGGCCTGCTGTTCGCGGCGGGTTCGGGGTGGGCCATTTCCGCGGGCCGGTTCGGCGTGGCCGCACTGGCCTTATTCTTTTCCGGCGCCTGCGATGCCCTCGACGGACTGGTCGCGACCCTGACGAACACGAAGACGCCAGGCGGCGTCGTGCTCGATTCCACGCTTGACCGTTACGGGGACTTCGCGCTGCTCGTCGGCGCGGCGATGTTCTACCGGTTCAACACGACGATGCTCGCGCTGTCGCTGCTGGCCATGCACGGATCCTCCATGGTGAGCTACGCCACGGCGAAAGCGGAGGCCATCGGGAAAGTGGCACCGGGCGGAAGCATGAAACGTCCGGAACGCCTGACGGTGCTGCTGGTAAGTTTGCTGATGTCGGGGATCACGCGACCGTTCTGGTCTCCGGCGGACGCGATGTTCGGATGGCCGTTTGCGATGGCCGTGGCGTTGGTGGCGGTGTTGTCAAACATCTCCGCGGCGCGGAGACTCTACTTCGTTTGGGCTACAGCCGGCGACCGGCCGAAATCGTAGAACCCATGTCCTTGATGGCCGTCTCGAGCGTGACGGCCTGGACCGCCAGGTCCTGATCGATCGGTCCCGACCGCGGCACCGGCGATTTGAAATAGAAAGCCAGCCAGTCCTGAATGCCGGCGCGACCCGCTCGCTTCGCGGCGTCGAGCAGCAACGCGAGATCCAGCACGATCGGCGCCGCGAGCACCGAATCCCGGCAGAGAAAGTTGATCTTGATCTGCATCGGGTATCCCAGCCAGCCAAAAATATCGATGTTGTCCCAGGCCTCTTTGCTGTCTCCGCGCGGCGGGTAATACTTGATGTCCACGATGTGATGGAAGTCGCTGTAAAGGTCGGGGTACGCCGCTCCGTCGAAAATCGACTTGAGCAGGTTGCTCTTGGAAATTTCCTTCGCGCGGAACGAGCCCGGGTCGCTCAATACCTTTCCGTCGCGGTTGCCGAGGATGTTCATGCTGACCCATCCGCTCACACCGAGCATCCGGCGCTTGAGGCCCGGCGCGAGAATCGACTTCAGCAGCGTCTGCCCCGTTTTAAAATCGCATCCGGCAATGGGCGTCTGCGTTTCGGCGGAGAGTTCCTTGAGGAAAGGAAGGTTGGCCCAGATGCCAGGCGTTCCATTGGCCACCGGCACGCCCTCGCGCAGCGCGGCGTAGGTGTAGATCAGCGCCGGAGAGATCGCGGGGCTGCTCGAGCGCAGGCCCGCTTCAAACGCTTTCAACGTGCGATGAACTGGCGAGGCGGGGAAATGGGCTTCGGTTGATGCGCAGTTCACCATGACGGCGCGCGCGCACTTGTTCTTTCGCATGAAGTTGCGGATATCGGCGCGAACGGCGTTGGCGAGCGCCATTTTATTCCGGCCTTTCTTCACGTTCGGCCCGGAGATCAGGCGGACGAACTTCGGATCGAAGACGGCGCTCATGGGACGAATGGCCGACAGCGGTTTTCGAACTTCCCGGAGGAGGTCGGGCGCGAGTACGGCGGCCTTCTCGGCGGCCTGGTAGGCATTGTCAGTGAAAATGTCCCAGCCGCCGAACACCACGTTCTTGAGAGCGGGAAGGCGAAGGACCGAGGAGATGGACGCAGTTTGACCTGAGCGGGGCGTCACGGAGCCAAGTTGGGTGAGCGAACCGATGGGTCGTGCTCGTCCTTTCTTGATGGCCTCAACGCCTGCGAAAAGTGTGGTGGACACCGCGCCGATCCCGGGAGTGAGGATGGCGAGTCGGCCATTTTCTGGTTTCATGAAGGATAGTCGATACAAAAAAACCGAGGAATATGCGACACTCCGGGTCGTTCACGCAGCCGCATCAATGGACGATTTCCTCAACTTAAGGAGAGAGCGACGAATGGCCAGCCGCGCAGATGTATTGAGCAAACTCCGTTTTCTTGAGGGTGAATTTGCCCGTCTCGTCAGCTGCATCGATCAGGCCGATGCGGTGGCGGCGGGCAAGCAGGCCCGCTCGATCATCGACGGCATTCGCGCCGTCCTCGACTCCATTCAGAGCAGTTTCGCCGGCGACTTCATTCAGAACCGCCTTCCCGATTTCGAGACCGACCGGAATACCGTGCTCGGCTACGACCAACGCCCGCCGACGCGCGAGGACCTGGACAAGCTCAATCGCATCGCCGTCCACATTTCAAAGGAGCTTCGTGCGCTCGATCGCCTGACGTGCGCAGTTTATCCGCGCTCCGCTTTCCCGATTCGCGACATCGCCGTCCGTCAGTGGAAAAAGGCCGCGGCCGCCCTCGGCGTCGTGCTCATCGGATTCCTCGTCGCGTCCGGCTACAAGTCCATGGTGACCTCGCGGCAAGGCCTCCAGGGGCACTATTTCAACGACATGGATCTTAAGGACCAGGCGAAAGAACGCCGCGACGCGATCATCAACTTCAGCTGGGGCGAGGGCAGTCCCCTGGGCAATTGGCGCAAGTCCGAATTTTCGATCCGCTGGACCGGTTTTCTGCGCGTTCCGCGTGATGACAAGTGGGAATTCTTCACGCACTCCGACGACGGCGTCCGCCTGACGCTGGGCGATTCTGTTCTGATCGACGACTGGAATCGGCATGGCACCAAGATCAGCCGCGCCGAAGTGAACCTTCAGGCCGGCATCTACCCGATCAAGATCGAATTTTTCCAGCACCGCAAGCGCGCGCTCATGAAGCTCTACTGGAAGGCGGCGTCGGACAAGAAGCCGGCGATTATCCCGTCCGCGGCCTTCATTCCATCGCGCGAATATCTTCCCAGCGATGCAAGCGTGTTCGAGGTGCTCGAC
>JBBRXR010000309.1:0-3202 GCA_038238485.1 Elusimicrobiota bacterium
CCGCAGGTCGAGCGTGGGCTGAAGATCGGTGAGAGCGCGGTTGAGCAGTTCGTTGTCCGGCAGGGACACGACGTCTTTGTGCCGAGCGCCGCCCATGTAGGCGGTGATGAGATGATGGCCTTCCGGCGCGCGCCCGCCAAAGAGGCTCGAGCTCCAGATGCAGCCGAGCACGTCCTGGCCTTCCGACGGCGTGGAGAGGAATCCGAACCCGTGCGGGCGCCTGCCCATCATATCCTGCCGGAATCCGAGATGCAGCACGGCCAGGGGAACGTAGGGAACGGCTTCGAGCGCGGACGCCGCGCCGGGCGCGAAGCGCGCCAGCAGGCTCGCGGCTTCATAAGCCGGAATCGCCAGCACCACGTTTTTGGCGGAAAGTGTGTTGTTGCCGATGCGCACGCGCCACACGATTTCGCCCGGGATCGGCTGCTCCGGAAAGAGTTCATCTACCGTGGTGCCGGTCTGGAGATCGGGACCGAGCGCCTGGGCCAGCGCCCGCGGCAAGGTCTCCAGGCCATCGTAAAAGGAAAGGAGGCCCTTCGGGACGGCGGGCGCGCCGTTGGCGCGGCGGCGGTCGGCGAGCGCGCCGCGAAGAAGGCTTCCGTGGCGAGACTCCCAACGATAGAGGCGAGGGAAAGCGCTCATGGCCGAGAGCGTCTCCGCGTCGCCCGCCCAAATGCCGGATACGAATGGCGCCACGAGGCGCTCGGCGATCTCAGCGCCCAGGCGGCGGCGAGCGAAATGCATGAGGTTCTCGTCTGTGTCGCTCGAGTGGGCTGAGATGAAGGGTTCGGCCAGCAGGCGCAGGCGTCCGCTGACCGAGAGAAGGTGGGTCCGGAGGATGGCGCCCGGCGACATGGGAACCGGATGAAGTCCGCCCGCGAAGCGCACGAAACGAGGGAGGCGCGGGTCGGCCAGGAGCATTTTCCCGTCGAGACCGAGCTCATCGATGAGCGCCATCATCTCGCCCTTGGGCTGGACCGTATTCGGACCGTGCTCGAGCAGATAGCCCTCCACGCGTTCGGAGCGGATCGGACCGCCGACGCGGTCGGATTTCTCGAAAACGCGAACGCTGCGCCCCGCCTGTCGGGCGCGGTAGGCCACCGTCAGGCCGGAAATGCCGGCGCCCAGCACGACGACGTCGATGGGATGGTTATTGGAGCTCAATCTTGATTAAATACCAAAATTCCAATGATTACCGACGAGCGTTCATGAGCGACACCATTATCGTTACCGGGGGGGCCGGTTTCATCGGCTGCAACTTCGTCCGCCTGCTCCTGACGCGACCGAACGTGAACGTCGTTGTCGTCGATAAGCTGACCTATGCAGGCAGCCTCCTCAACCTCGCCGACGTCGAAAAGAGCCCGCGCTACCGTTTCGTCCAGGCCGACATCGCCGACGCCGCCGCCATGAAAAAGGTTTTCAGCGAGTCGAAGCCCACCGCCGTGGTCAACTTCGCCGCCGAAACGCACGTCGACCGTTCCATCGACGGCCCCGCGGCCTTCGTGAACACCAACATCATCGGAACCTTCGTTCTCCTCGAAGAGGCCCGGGCCCGCCACAAGGCGCTCGCCGGCGTTGAGAAAGACCGCTTTCGCTTCATCCACGTGTCGACCGACGAAGTCTACGGCTCGCTCGGAAAGACCGGACTTTTCACCGAGGAAACGCCCTACGCCCCGAACTCGCCATACTCCGCGTCCAAGGCCGCCGCCGACCACCTCGCGCGCGCTTACTTTCATACCTACGCCCTGCCGACCATCATTACCAACTGCTCGAATAATTACGGCCCGCATCAGTTTCCTGAGAAGCTGATTCCGCTGATGACGCTCAATGCCCTCGAGGGCCAGCGTCTACCCATCTACGGCGACGGCGGCAACGTTCGCGACTGGCTCTACGTCGAGGACCATTGCGAGGCGATTCTCACCGCGATGGACAAGGGGAAAGCCGGCGAGAAGTACAACATCGGCTCGAGCAACGAGCGGACCAACATGGAAATCGTCGACCGCCTCTGCGCGATCCTCGAGAAAGTGGCGCCCGCCGCCAAGAACCCGGCTCTCGTCAGGGCCGGCGCCAAGTCCTATGCGGACCTCAAGCAGTTCGTGCAAGACCGCCCGGGCCACGACCGCCGGTACGCCATCGACCCATCCAAGACGGTTCGCGAGCTCCAGTGGAAGCCGCGTTTCAATTTCGACGAAGGACTGGAAGCCACCGTGCGCTGGTACATTGATCATCGCGACTGGTGCGTCGGCGTTCAGAAGAGCGGCGCCGCGCGCGATCGACAGGGACTGAAAGTGGGGGGAGCGGCATGAGCTGGAAGGGAATTATTCTGGCCGGCGGCACCGGTAGCCGGTTGTTCCCGTTGACGCGGGCCGTGAGCAAGCAACTCATGCCGGTCTATGACAAGCCAATGATTTACTATCCGCTCTCGGTCCTCATGCTCGCGGGCATCCGGGACGTGCTGGTCATCACCACGCCGCACGAGCAGGAAAATTTTCGCCGCCTTCTCGGCGACGGCAAGTGGATCGGCATGAACATCCATTACGCCGCCCAGCCGGAACCCAAAGGCATCGCCCAGGCGTTTCTCGTCGGAAAACATTTCATCGGAAACGACAACGTCGCTCTCGTGCTGGGCGATAACATCTATTACGGCCACGGCCTTCCTGAAGCGCTTCGCCATGCCGCGTCCCAAAAATCGGGCGCGACCGTGTTCGGCTACCAGGTCGGTGATCCCGAACGCTACGGCGTCGTCGAATTCAACAAGCGCGGCAAGGCCGTGTCGATCGAGGAAAAACCGAAGAAGCCGCGCTCGAACTACGCCGTCACCGGCCTTTATTTTTACGACAACTCCGTCGTCAGCGTCGCCGAGAACCTCAAGCCATCTCCGCGTGGTGAACTGGAAATCACCGATGTGAATCGCGTGTTTCTGAAGAAGGGGAAACTGCGCGTCGAACGGCTCGGCCGCGGTATCGCCTGGCTCGATACCGGCACGCACGAGTCGCTCCTTCAGGCCGCCACGTTCATCCAGGCCATCCAGGAACGCCAGGGCCTCAAGGTCTCGTGCATCGAGGAAATCGCTTATCACAAGAAGTTCATCAACGCCGACCAGCTTCGCGCGGCCGCCGAGCCCATGCGCAACAACGAGTACGGACAATATCTTCTAAAGCTGGCTCAACAGGCACGTCCATGAAATTCACGCCCACGACCC
>JBBRXR010000310.1:0-3192 GCA_038238485.1 Elusimicrobiota bacterium
CCCCTATGCCGGAAACGGGCCGGACCTGTTCATTGGCTTCGATACGTACTACCGCGCCTCGTGGCAGTCGGGCCTCGGCTCTGCGCCGAAAAACGTGATCGAAGATAATGACCGGATGTGGGGCGGTGATCATCTTTGCGACCCGAGCCTCGTTCCCGGCGTCATCTTCTCGAACCTCAAACTGAATGCCGAGCACGCCACGCTCCTCGATATCGGCCCCACGATCCTCAAATACTTCGGCCTTCCCGCCCAGGCGGACGCCGAGGGCAAGCCCCTGAATTGAAAGGCGGACGCCGGCCACCCTCGGCGCTGGGGCCTGTCCTCCTCGCCGTTCTCTGCGTCGCCTACGTCCTGGCGTTCTGGCGGCGGCTGCTGCTCGAGGGGCTCATTCCCGTCGACGGCGACATGATGCGTCTCGTTTTTCCCACCTGGTCGATCGGCAACCGGCTTTTTTCGGGCACGATGCTTCCGTTGTGGGACACGTATCGCAACATGGGCTGCCCATTCCTGGCCCATCCGCCGAACCAGGCGCTTTACCCGCTCCACCGGCTCTTCCCCGTCGCCCATTTTCTCGACTACCTGCGGCTCTACGTCGTCGGGCATGCGCTGCTTGCCGCCGTGCCGTCCTACCTCCTGGCCCGCCGATGGGGCTTCTCGCCCTTCGCCGGGGCGTTGGCGGCGTTGGGCGTGTGCTTCAACGGTTTCGCCCTCGCCCGCGTGACGACCACCATTGATTTCGCGGCTTACGCCTGGGCGCCGCTGGCGCTTTATACGCTCCATCGACGTCAGCCGCGCGCCCTCGCTTTCGTGCTGGCCTTTCAGTGGTTCGCGGGCTTTCCCACGTTCTCTCTGATGACCGGCGTTCTGCTGATCGTGTCCGCGATGGCGGATAACAATCCACGCGCGGCGATCCGATGCCTGCTTCTGGGCGGCGGTCTGGCGGCGGGGCTCGCGGCGGTCCAGATCCTTCCCTTCTCGGATTTACTGTCGCGGTCCTCTCGCCCCGTGCTCCTCTCGTCGGAAGCGGCCGCCCAGTTCAGCCTTCACCCCAGGGAGTTGATTCGCCCGCTTCTCGTTCCGTCACTTTTCCTCACACGATTGCGGCCGGTGACCGGCAGCGACCCTGCGGTGATCGGGTTCTATCTGGGTCCCGTGCTGCTCGCGCTGGCCGCGGCCGCGACGGCCCTCGGCGGCCGTCGAGAGCGTGTGTTCGCGGGCGCGGCGCTGGGGTGCTTCATTCTCACGCTCGGGTCACGACTGCCGTTTTACCGGTTCATCCCCGGCATCCACATCTTCCGGTTTCCGGCGCACTGGCTTTTCCCCGCGGTCGTTCTCACCGCGTTTCTGGCGGCAGGCGCGGTTGACCGGTTCCGCTCGTCGTGGGGCCGCGCGATCACGGTGGTGGTTGTCGCGTTGGACCTTCTGATTTACGCCTGGCCCGCGCATGTGGCCTGGGCGGAGCCGGGCGTCCTCGACGAGAAACCGCAGCAGTTCTCTCTCCTCGGCCCCAATGTTCCGGCGGGCCGCGTGTTCTTCGAGCCCGCGCTCATTGACATGAGCTCGAAGTGGCAAATGCGGTCGACGGAAGACTGGGTGAACATTCTTCGCATGGGCCTGCCGTCGATCGCGGCGGGTTACGGCGTTCGGGAAGTGGCGAGCCGTCATCAGCTTCCGTTGACAACGCACGTCGCTTTCGTTGATCGATTGTCCACTCTTCGCGCGGATGATCCGGTTTTCGATCAGGCCGGCGTCTCCGCGATTGTTCGTTTGTCGACCACGGTGGCCGGAGTTCCCGGCCCCGACGCGTTCCACGTCACCACGAATCCGGATGCGAAAGCGGCGGCCTTCTTTGAAAAGGACGGACGGGTCCTCCAGATTCATGAAAGCGCGGACCGTTTTGCCATCGAGACGGAAGGGCCGGGACGGCTGGTCCTTTCGCAGGCCTACGATCCGGGTTGGAAGGCGTGGTTGGATGGAAAGAAGGTGAGGGCGGAGAGCTTCGAAGCGGCCTTTCCATCGGTGAACGTCCCCGAAGGGCGCCACCTCGTCCGGTTTTGTTACCGTCCGGCGTCGTTCGTGTTTGGTTCGGCGATCTCACTCGCCTCGTTGCTCGCCGCGCTGGCGTTCTGGTACGCCAGCATGAGAAACGGAAAGACGAAGAAAACGCAGAGCTGATACCGAACCTCCTGGTCCGGGACCGTCATCGCCAGAAACAGGGAGTGCGCCACCACGGGCGCCATCGGGATCAAAAGCTCCCATCGTCCGCGCCGCCGGACTGCAATGATGCCGGCCAAAAAAATTCCATAAAGATACAGGGACGGCTGGTTTATCGCCCGGTGCTCAAGGGCCATATAGATTGCCGCCACTTTCCGGACGAGCGCTTCGTTCTTCGACGCTTCGATGAATCCGAAGTCATTGGGGTAAACGTAACGGACCCTATCGGTGAGATCAAAGGGGATGGCATTACGCACCGCCAGGAAAGGGTTCCAAACGATCTGTGACGCGCACCTCAAGTGCCTCAGCTCCGTTGCCGGATGATGGAGCGCGGCGCGGAAGAAGATCTTCAGGAGCGGACCCCGCAGCCGCTCGGCGGCATTGCGGTCCACGGGATGCCAGAACATCGTCGGCGAAATGTTGGTGCAATCGTAGGTCCACTGGTCGCTGGTCGGGCGAATCTGGTTGAGCACGGCCAGCTCCGCTGGATCCGTGATGTTGCCGGCGGACAGATGCGCCGCGAGGTGGTGGGGAAGCAGGAGCTCTGTAGCTGAGCGGTGATAAACATCAAGTCCGGCGTACATCGCTTTCTTGAGGCCGAATGAAACCAGCAGAAAGCCCGCCCCAATCAAAGCCCGTGCCTGCCGCGTGAACTTCCCGGTCGCCGCCGCGAGCGCCACGCAAACAAGGGCCACTGGCACGCCGTTATGCCGCAGGAAGAACGTCAGCATGGCCATGAGGAGGAACGTTCCAAGCGCTGGGCGTGACCATTCGCCGTCGGTTCGCAACGCCCGGTGGAGAAGGACCGTCATCCCGAGTATCGACGCGCTGTAATAAACGTCCTTGTACACCGTGATGGCGTAGAGGAGAATCGGCGGCAGGAGGATGAAGGCGGCCGGAAGAATCCACGCCCACCGGCGACTCACGCCGGCTTCCAGCAATTCGTTCAGCGCCCAAGTCATGGCCCCAGTGACCGCG
>JBBRXR010000311.1:0-3184 GCA_038238485.1 Elusimicrobiota bacterium
CATCAGCCAGAGGAAGGCCTTGTCCATGAAGCCGTAGGAATGAAGGCCGATGCCGAGCATATTGACGCCGAACCACGAGAGCGCCGTCACCACGTTGCCGAACACCACGAGCGCCATGAGCCAGCGCTCACCGGTCGCGCGGCCCCAGCGCGTGTGCAGCACGAAGGCGTTCCACAACACGATCATCAGCGCGCCGTTTTCTTTCGGGTCCCAGCCCCAGAAGCGGCCCCACGACTGGTCAGCCCAGATGCCGCCAAGGATCGTGCCGACAAAACTGAAGAGCGTGCTGAAGCACACCACGCCGTAGACCATGCGCTCGAGCGACACGAGGCCGGTGTCGCCCTCGCTTGTCGCGGTGCGGCGCGCCAGGTACGTCGCCGCCAGGAAACCTGAAAGGAATGTTGAGCTGTAACCGATGGTGATCGACACGACGTGCGTGGCGAGCCAGAAATTTGAATCGAGCACGGCGCGCATCATTTCGAGCGTGTCACCCTGCGCGGCCAGGTGATGCGCGATGATGAGCGTGGTGAAGCCGATGAGCGACGCCACCACCGTCGACAGACCGTTCTTGTAAAAACGCTCCACGATGAGGCCGAGGAGAACCGCCGCCCAGCCCACGAAGATGGCCGACGAATAAAGATTGGTGACTGGCGGCCGGCCCTGCAGGATCATCCGCGAAAAAAGCCCGATGGTGTGGATGAGAAAGGCCAGCGTCAGCAGCGAGGTGGAGGTGCGATGAAGCGTCTGCGGCCAGGCGAGCCATGAAATCAGCATCGCCAGGAACGCGACGAGGTAGATGATCATCGCGTTGTAGAACGGCTGCGCGTGGTTGAAAAGTGTTTCGTTTTGGGCGTGCGTGGTGTCTCCGGGCGAAATGGCGGCGGAGATGCCGGAGAGCTTTCCCAGCGCGCCATTGAACGCGGCGATATCCGCCACGCGATAGGCGTCGCCCATATCGGCGATCGGCCGCATGCCGGGGTGAATTTCCGAGCCCGACAGGCGGAGCAGGCCCGCGCGGCCGGGGCTGATCCAATCGATGCCGTCCTTGCCGGTCATGGGCAGCGGGTAGAACTCAGCCGCGCGGTCCATGAACTTGTACTTCTGCACGAAGAATGAGACTTCCTTCACGAACGTCGGGTCGTTCTTCGGGTTGTCCATGTGGGTCTTGAGAATTTCCGGGACGCGCCGCTCGAGCGCGTCGAACTCCAGTACCGCTTCCGGCGTGCCAGACGCTTCGATCGTGTTTTGAAGTTTCTGGTAAAGGACCAGCCGGTTGTAGAGGTTGACGGTCGCCGTCTCGAAACGGCCCCGGTCTTCCGACTTGGTTTTGTTCGCGCGGTCGGCCTGCTCTTCGATGGCCTTGAGATGCGGGCGCAGGTCGTTGAACGAGAACCGGCGTTGGGGGCCCTGCTGGATGTTCATGAGGCCGAGGACGTCCGGGTCGTCGATCTCAAAGACGGCCATCGCGTCGGCCTTTACCGGGTTGAACGCCATGTCGAGCATCCACTCAATCGCCGTCGATGAGCCGTTGGGTCCGCGGAAGCTCTGCTTGCCGGACAGCGTGAGGAGCGCGTTGCGCGCCACGGAGTCGAGCGGCTTGGTTCTCCCGCCGTTGAGCACCGGCAATTCAGCCAAGGCGCGGAGGTCGTAGGGCGAGCCGCCGAAATTGACGCGAAGCGAGGCGAGCGCCATCAGCGAGAAAAAAGCGACGGCGAGCGCGGGGATCGCGCGTGAAGCGGCGGAATTCTTCATGCCGTCCGCCGCTTGTCGATGAAGTCAATCAGGTGCATCAGGAATTGCACCAGCAGCCCGAACGCCACGAGAAGGCAGCCGACATAGGGCGTCACCCAGGCGGGATTGCGCACCACCTGGAAAATGGAAACCGTGTCGTTCTCGGCGAAGCTTGCCTGGTAAAAGGTGTGGCCCGCGTAGCGCAGGGGATGGTTCATGTAGATGAGCGCGTCGCGCCCTTCGCCGGTCGCCTTGTTCTCGAGGCGCACCGCGCTCGAGAAGTTCTTCGGGATCTCGGTCCCCTTGTAAATCTCGTGCGTGAAGTCCTTGAGGGTGATCGTGAAGGGGTAGTAGATGCGTTTGGGTCGGATGGAGAGGCGGTAGCTTTTCCCGTCGACGCTCACCGTCTGCGGCGCGCCGAGCGCCATCGACACCAGCCAGGTGCCGAGGCTTTTGCCTTCTTTCACCAGTTCCACGTACGCGGTGTTCACGTTGCGCTCGGTGTCGGAGAACGTCGGAGGCATGTCGCGGACGGCAATGCGCCCGCCCACGCCCTGCGTGGCCGGCGTCGCGCCCTGCGACATGGAGAGGTCGGCGTTGCGGAAAAAGCGCACGATGTGGACGTCGAACGGCAGCGGCGGCGCGTGCACCACGCCTTCCTGGCTGAACAGGCGGTAGGGAATGCTCACCACCTCGTCGTACCCCGGATCGGAGGTCATCACGAACGTGAGCTCCGAGTCGAACTGGCTCTCGGAGAAATTCGACGACGCGCCTTCCTGCACCGGCATCTGGCTTTCAACGGCGAGACGCTGGGTGACGCCCTGGCCGATCAGCAAAAGAATGAGGCCGAAGTGCGACATCAGGATGCCGATGCTTTTGCGCTCGAATCGGAAGCGCATGATGAACGCCGCCACGAGGTTCACGAACCACAGGGTGCCGACGCTCAGGCCGCCAGGCAGAAGCGGCAGCCGCATTCCATGCAGGGTCGACCACACGAAGAACTGGTTGAAGTATTCGCGCTGCGCGGCGAACGTGCCGATTTTGGCCTGTGCGATGGTTCCGAAGAAAATCAGCAGCATCATCATGGCGAGGCAAAACAGCGTGAGCTGGATGGAGCCGAGCCAGGCGAAGAACGTCTTCCACTTATTCATGGCTCTCTCCGGGCGCAGGGAAGTGGGCGCTCTCCACGAACGAAAGAAACGCGGGTTTGATTTCTTTCACTGCCGTGTCGCCGCCGGTCGCCTTGAAGAACCAGGAGGTCGCTCCGTTCTTGAGGACCGCCGCGAGCAGGCGCTTACCGTCGGCATTCGCGAATTCGACCACGCGCGCGTCGTGATGACCGATGCGCGTGGATTTCGCCATGGAAGCGAGGCCCGCCGCATCGGTGGGAGGAAGATTCAGCTGACCGAGCCAGCGATTCACGTTGGCCAGCTCGCCGCCCGCTTCGCCCGCC
>JBBRXR010000312.1:0-3173 GCA_038238485.1 Elusimicrobiota bacterium
ACGCGACGATCGTGGAGGAGTCGCGGAAGGCGTTGGTAAAGCCATAAGCGAGGGCCAAAGCGGCGGTCAAAAGGGCCCAGCGCGACGAAAAAACAGCGATATCCATCAATGCAATTTTAACCGGATGGCCAATCTATTCAACGGGCGTTTCAATATGTAATTCTTCGGCCTCATGAGCTTTCGCCGACCTTTCCTCCTCATTCTGGTGCTCCTCTGGGGCCGCGGCGCCGCCACGGCCGCGGAAGGCCCCGAGGAAACCCATCGGGCCGCCATGAAGATGGGCGCCCCACTTGAAATCCGCGTTTGGGGATCCACGGAAACCGCTAACCAGGCCACTCTCGACGCCGGTTTCGCTGAGATTGATCGGATCCTCGAGGTCTTCGGCACCGATCTGCCTGACTCTCCCCTCAGCCGATTTAACGCGTCGTTGGTTGGAACGCCGATGGTCGTGGAACCTGAAATTATGGGGGCCGCCGAGCGCTCGCTCGCCTACCACCTGGGCACCGAAGGCGCGTTTGACCCGGCGCTGGAGCCCCTCACCCGTTTGTGGGACGACGACGCCGGATGGACATCGATTGGCTGGAAGAAGGCGTTTGAGGACTCCGGCATCGACCACTTCGATGTCGACGCGAATCGGGCCGCGATCACCCGCCTGCGCGGCGGATCGCACTTTGACTTTCAGGGGATGATCAAAGGCCTCGCGATGGACGCCGCCGCCGAGAAGTTAACGGTCGCGGGCGTTTCGGCGGCCCGCCTGACCTGGGAAGGCCAGATTCTGGCGGTCGGACCGCAGGCATCGCAGCCTTTGGAAGTGAATGATCCGACATCGGGCCTTCCCCTCGCGCGGTTCCAGTTTGATCGCGGAGCGGTTTTCGTCGAATCGCAGCGACGTCGCGCCGGTCCAACGGGAGCGCCAAGGTGGGGGCCGGTCATCGATCCGAGAAACCTTCACGTGGTGGAAAAGGAAAGGATCGTGACCGTACTGGCATCGAGTGCGGAAGAAGCGGATGCCTTGGCGAGCGCGCTGCTGGTGCTGGGGGCGGAAGACGGCGCCTATCTCGTGACCGCGCACTACCCGCGCGCGGCGGCGCTCTTTATGGACAAGATCAACGGTGGATGGAGGCTGACGCCGAGCTCAAAATTTCCGAAGGCGTCGCTGGAGATTCTGAACGAGGACGCCCAGATTACGCTGCCGTGATACGCGTCTCCTGCAATGCCGGGAAGCGGCGTTCAAGAAACGCGAACCCGCCAAAGAACACCGCAGTGAAGGCAAGGTCTCCGAACAGTTCATTGCGGAAGAAGGGAACGGCGGCGGCGAAGCACGCCGCCAGTCCGGCGATGTTTTTCGAGTAATCCGTGGCGACGAGCCAATGGCCCAGGTTCGTGATGAGGAAGAACAGAAGCGAGCTGACGACGGCCGCGCCGCCAATGGACAGAACGTCATGATGCCCGCGCAGGCGCGTACCGATGAAGACATTCAGGGCGAACGCGCCGAGAACGAACGGAAGCGTGGCGTAGAAGCCGCCGAGAACCAGATTGCTGATCAGAATGGCAGCGATCGGAAGGACATAAGCGGTGCGGCGGTTCGAAAAGTGAGCGCCGGCGAAGAGGGCCATCGCCGTGATCGGAGTTAGATTCCACGGATGCGGGACCAGTCGCCAGGCGGCCGCAAAAAGCACGACGGCGGTCAGGGTGACGAATCTGGGCTTCAACATGGGATCGACTCCTTCCTTCATAGGTCTGTCGCATTCTAGCTCATTCGTTCGAAGAAGCGAGAGGCGCGGGACGTAACAGGAGGAGACCGCGCCGCGACGGACAACAACCTTTCTTTTGCGGTAAGGTAGTGAAAGAGAATCACAAATCACGAAGGGAGGACTTATGAAGCGAATGGGAACATTGATGGCGGCGATGACCGCGGCTTTGCTCGCGTCCCCGGCCATGGCGGCCACTGGCACGGCAAAGATTTTGGGAACGGCGCAGGGCTCACCGATCGCGGGGACTCTGACGATGACCGAAGGCGAGAAGGGCCTCGCCGTTGTAGGCGATGTGAATGGTCTCACGCCGGGCGCGCACGGATTTCACATCCATGAGTTTGGCGACTGCTCCGACACCGGCAAAGCCGCCGGCAGCCACTACAACCCGAAGGGCAATCCTCACGGAAACGTTCTCAAGGACGGCCAGGCGCACGCGCACGCGGGCGACATGGGCAACGTTGACGCCGACGCGCAGGGCGTGGCTCACATCAACGTCACGATCCCCGGCATGACGCTCGCCGGCGGAAAGATGAGCGCGGCGGGACGCGCCGTCGTCGTGCATGAAAAGGCCGACGACTTCGGTCAGCCCGTCGGGAATGCGGGTGGACGCGTGGGCTGCGGCACCATCGTGATCACCGGCAACTAAGCCTCTGGAAAAAAGGCCCGCGTTCCTATGGAGCGCGGGCCTTTTTTTTCAGGCAAGCGCCGCTTTCAGCGCGGAATCGAGGTCGGGATGCTGGAAGCGGTACCCACTGGAAAGGAGTCGGGCCGGAAGAACGCGCTGGCTGGCGAAGAGCAAGGCGTCGGCCATTTCACCGAGCAGCAGGCTCGCGGCGAACTGGGGCACCGGAAACATGGTCGGGCGATGGAGGGCGCGGCCCAGCGCGCGTGTGAAATCAGCGTTCGTGGCCGGATCGGGAGCGACGCCGTTGACGGGGCCTTTGAGCGACGGCGTGGACAACGCATGAAGGTACGCGCCGACGATATCATCGAGAGAAATCCAGCTCATGTACTGATGACCATCGCCGAGGCGACCGCCCAGTCCGAGAGAAAATGGCAGCTTCATTTTCCCCAGCGCGCCGCCGTGCGCATCCAGAACGATCCCGGTCCGAATCAATACCACGCGGATCCCTTTGGCAACGGCTGGATGGGTGGCGTCTTCCCAATCTCGGCAGACATCAGGAAGAAATCCGGAACCGGGCGTCGCGGACTCGTCGACGCGCGTTTCACCGCGGTCGCCGTAGAAACCAATGGCGGAAGAGCTCACGAAAACCTGCGGAGGGTTCGAAAGTGCGGCGAGGCGCTCGGAAAGATGGCGGGTGCCCAGAATTCGGCTGTCGCGGATACGTCTTTTCTTGGCATCAGTCCAACGCCCCTCGGCGATGCTCTCTCCGGCCAGGTTTACCACGGCGTCGAATC
>JBBRXR010000313.1:0-3166 GCA_038238485.1 Elusimicrobiota bacterium
CGATGGTCGGCCAGATGGACAAGGAAGGGTTCGGCGGTTGCACGAACATCGGGGAATGCACGGCGGCGTGTCCGAAGGAAATCAGCCAGGACTTCATCGCCCGCATGAACCGCGACTACCTCGTCGCGTCCGCGGACAAGCGAGACTAACTACTCCTGGTAGGTGTCGTCGGCCGTTCCACCGTTCTCGGCGGAGTGGTCGTAGGGGCAGAATTCCGTCGGAACCGTTCCGTCGCGGAACGCCTCGAGGAAAACCTTGGGGCAGGTCGGCAGCGCCAGAAATCCCGTGTCCACGTCGATCTTGGCGTACTCGATTTTCGGCGGGACGGGAAAGTCCTTCACCGGATAATTCTTCAGCGCGTCCTTCATGAAGTCCGTCCAGAGCGGCACGGCCACATTCGACGCGCTCAATCCTTTCTTCAACGGCCGGAAATCGTCGTATCCCACCCAGACCGCGCATACCAGATCCGGCGTGTAGCCCACGAAGAGAAGATCGCGCTGGTCCTGCGTCGTTCCCGTCTTCCCGGCCACGGGCCGCCCGAGGCGCCGCGCGTACCAGCCGGTGCCGCGCTCCACGACGCCTTTCAGGAGATTGGTGATGAGGAACGCCGTCTGCGCGTTCACGCCGTCGCTGATCTTGGGGGAATGATCTTCCAGCACGCGGCCGCGCCGGTCGGCGACGCGCTCGAGCATGTAAGGCTGGGCGCGAAGGCCGCCATTGGCGAAGGTGCCGTAGGCGTTCGCCATTTCCAGCAGGCTGACGACGGACGTGCCGAGGCCGAGCGACAGCACGGCGGTGAGGTGGCTTTCGATGCCCGCGGAATGGGCGAAGTGCACGACGTTGCGCGGGCCGATGGAGTCGATGATGCGAATCGTCACGAGGTTGCGCGACTTCTGCAGCGCCTTGCGGAGCGTGAGTGGCCCAAAATATTTTCCGTCAAAGTTCTGCGGCCGCCAGAAGCGCTTCATGATCGCGTCGCGCTCTTCTTTTTTCAACTTCATAAAATCGGCTTCGGTCATCTGAAGATTGTCGAAGATCGCGTCCTTGGTCTCCGCGTAGGTGGTCGTTTCGGCGAGCAGCGTCGGGTCGCTCTCCATGTCGATGTAGACGAGCGGAGCGTCGTCGATCATCGTGGCGGCAGTGAACGACCCTTCCAGTGCCGTGGCATAGACGAACGGTTTGAAGGACGAACCGGGCTGGCGGCGCGCCTGAAGCACGCGGTTGAACTGCGACTTGTAGAAATCGCGCCCGCCGACCAGCGCGCGGATGGCGCCGGTGTGCACGTCAAGCGCGACCAGCGCGCCCTGCAGCTTCGGCGCGGTCGTCGAGATCGTCACCTGCTGGGTGGTGCCTTCCTTCAGATCCTTGTTGTACTCGGCAAGCGTCGCGGTGCCGAACTGGACGTCGTACTGCTCCAGGTGCTCTTCCACCTGGCGCTCGGCGGCTTTCTGCATCTTCAGGTCAAGGGTGGTGGTGATGGTGAGTCCGCCCTGTTCGAGCGTCTCGCCGCCGTAGGTCGGCTCGAGCAACTTGCGGATTTCCTCGAGGAAGTACGGCGCCTCCCGCGTCTTGTACGACGAGGCGGGTGGGAGGATGGCCTGCGCGTTCGCGTCGTCGGCCTCCGTCTTGGAGATGAATTCGAGGTCCGTCATGCGACGAAGCACCGTGGTGCGCCGGTCGGTGGCGAGGTCCACGCTCGAGGCGGGTGAATAGTGGTTGGGCGAACGCACCAGGCCGGCGAGCATGGCGCATTCGGCAAGGTTCAACTGGGGCGCGTGCTTGTCGAAGTAGAGACGCGCCGCGGCCTCCACGCCGTACGCGCCGCCGCCGAAGTAGACCTGGTTGAGATACAGTTCGAGGATTTCGTCTTTCGAATACCGCTGCTCGATCTGCATGGTGAGCAGCAGTTCCTTGAACTTACGGCTCAGAGTTTTCTTGCGGCTGAGGAAAATGGTTTTCGCGAGCTGCTGGGTGAGGGTGGAGCCGCCCTGCACCAGTCGGCCGTGGCGAATGTTGGCCACCGTCGCGCGAAGGATCGCCTTTGGGTTGATGCCCCAGTGCGTGTAGAAGTCCGTGTCTTCGATCGAGATGACGGCGTGGCGAAGATCGACGGGGATCTGGGTGAGCGGGACGGTCGTGCGCCGTTCCGTGAAGAATTCGCCGACGGGCTGGCCGTAGGTGTCCACGATCTGGGTGACGAGTGGCGGGACGTATTCCTCAAGGCCCTGAACGGAGGGCAATTCTTTCAGCGCGCGGCGAACGAAGGCCATGGCCAGCGTCGCGATGCCGGTCATGAACAACAAGATCGAGACCATCATCCACGACTTGAAAACCCGGTTTTTCAGCACGTCGCCTTACCGTAGGTTTCGATCATGAACGGGCGGTCAGCGGCCCAGTAGAAATCGAGGAGGAACCGCCAGCCCTTCAGCGTGAGGGGGGATTTCCGGCTCTGCTCGATGATGCGCGCCGCGGTCTCGATGGCGAGCGGTCCGTTGTGCGTGGACTTCCAGGAGCGGAAGCGCCGCAGCAGCATCGCGCCGAACCGGGCGTCGAGATGAGCGTGGTCGATGAGCGCCGCCAGGTCGTCGGGCGCTTCGGCGAGATCAAGAAGATCGTCGACGCCGGCGGGCGACAAGCCGCTTTCGCGCGCGATCACGGCGGCGTCGATGCCGGAGCCCTGCGCCCACGCGATGAGGCGGCCCAACTCGGTCGGCGCGTAAGCGGTCGTTCCGTCATTGCGGGCCTGAAGCGTGCGAAAAATCTGAAGGGGGGACGGGGCGGCGACCACATGGGCCAGGATCTTGTCCCAGGATCCTCCCTCGGCATGAATGGCGCGGACCGCGGCCAGACGGCGATGGCCATCGAGAACGCGGAAGTTTCCATCGCTCAGCGTTTCGAGAAGCATGGGATGCGTCTGGCCAGTGCGGAGGAGCGACAGGCGAAGACCCTCCACGATGCCTGCATTCGGGCGCCGGAAACGGAACGGGCTTTCGTCGACAATCTGGGAGACGGAGATGTAACCGAGGTGAGTATCTCGGACGCGGACCAGGTTCATGACAGAACGCGATTATACCCGTTAGATCGACGGTGGGTGAGAAAGAGAAGCTGCCCCGCTAGGACTCGAACCTAGAGTATCCTGCTCCAGAGGCAGGCGTGTTACCATTAC
>JBBRXR010000314.1:0-3161 GCA_038238485.1 Elusimicrobiota bacterium
CGCGTGGCTGGCATCGCCGAAGATATCACCGAGATCAAGCGCGCCGAAAATCTCATCATCGAAATCAGCGGCCGCGAGCAGCGTCGCATCGGCCAGGAAATGCATGACGGTCTCTGCCAGAGCCTCACGGGACTCAAGTTCCTGAGCAAGGTGCTGGCCGAAAAGCTCGCCGCGAAAAATTTGACGCATGAATCGCAGCAGGTGGAGGAGATCGGACGGCTCGTGAGCCAGTCGCTGACGCAGGCCGATGTCACGGCAAAGGGCCTCTTCCCGGTGGAGCTCGAAGAGCGTGGCTTCCTCTCTGGCCTCAAGGCGATGGCGGCCGGCGTCCAGCGTGTCCATAACGTGCCTTGTCTCGTCGACGGGGAAGACGCGGCCGCGTCCGTCACCGACCCTGTCGTTTCGCTCCATCTCTTTCGAATTGCGCAGGAGGCCGTGAACAACGCGGTCAAGCATGGTCAGGCCAAAAGCATTCGCGTCGAGTTGACGGAAACCGGCGGTCGCACGACCCTGACCGTGACCGATGACGGCGTCGGATTCGTCCGAAACAACAAACGCAACGGCATGGGCATGAACATCATGCGCTTCCGTGCGCGAAAAATTGGCGGTGTTTTCACCATCCAGAAGAACCGCAAGGGCGGAACCACCGTCTCGTGCGTGTTCCAGAACACAGAACGTGCCGCGTCGTTGGACCGGACGTCGCCTCCGAAGTTCGGCCGAAGAAAGGACGACGAAATTGCCCTCTAAGCCGACGAAGAAAAAATCCCGTGTGCTCGTCGTGGACGATCACCCAATCATCCGGCGCGGCCTGGCCGACCTCATCAACCAGGAAGTCGACCTCGACGTCTGCGGTGAAGCCACGGACGCGCACGAAGCGCTTGAAATGGTCGCCCGCCTCAAGCCGGACATTGCGCTCGTCGATATCTCTCTCAAGGAGCTGAGCGGCATCGAGCTCATCAAGCACCTGAAGGCACGCAATTCCAAGCTCCCGATGCTCGTGCTCTCCATGCACGATGAAACTCTTTATGCCGAGCGCGCGCTGCGCGCCGGCGCCCGCGGCTACGTGATGAAACAGGAGCCGCCGGAGACGGTGATCGGTGCAATCCGGAAGGTTCTCAGCGGAGAAATTTTTGTCAGCGAAAAAATGTCCTCACGCCTGATTTCGCGCATGGCCGACGGCAGTACCGACGCCACCGGTTCTCCTCTGGAGCGTCTGAGCGACCGTGAACTGGAAGTCTTTCAGTTGATTGGTCAGGGTTTGCGCACGCGCCAGATCGCCGAACGCCTTTGCTTGAGCATCAAGACCATCGAATCCTACCGCGAACACATCAAGCACAAGCTCGATCTTCAGAATTCCACCGAGCTCTTTCAGCACGCCCTTCAGTGGGTGCAGAACCAGGGCCAGTAGCGCTCTTTTTTCCGCATCGGGGCATCCCCGGTGAAAAGTCCCCTGCCGCCCCCGATTGGTCCCGCCCGCCATTAATCGTAAAACTGACGCAATGAATCCATTTCGTTCAGCCGCGCGACGGTTCTCGCCGCTCGCGGTTTCCATTATTTTAATTGCCCTTTCCTCTCTCCGGGCCGAACCCAACGTCAATGATGCGGACGGAGATCTGACGGAAAAGGGGAAGCTCATTCTCCGCGGAAAGGGCTTCGGCGAGAAGCCGCATGCCCGTCCCATCTTGTTCGCGGACTTTGAGAAGGACATCAATCCTTCGTCGGGGGGAGACCGGAAGGAATGGGACCGCGTCGAGAACATGGAGTGGGCGAAGGAAGGGCCGGACGGTTCCGGTTGCGCTCGAGGAACGGCCGGCGCCGGCACCTGGACGTTTTGCGTGAAGCGCGACGCCTGGAGCCGGGAAGGCGAGAAAGCCTACGTATTCCGGCGGCAGCGCATGAATTTTACGATCAGCGACCAGAGCCAGAACTGGAAGATCTGGCGGATGTGGCCGGAAGACGGCAGTTATCCGAACATCTACGCGGCCGCGCACAACGGACGAATTTTCGTGGAGAACATCGGTCAGGAGAGCGGTTTCTGGGGCCGGCTGAACGTGCCCACGCTCGACTGGAGCAACGAGGAGATCATGTTCCAGGCCTCGAGCCTCGGCACGAAGGACGGCGTGTTCTGGTTCCGCTGCAATGGCGTCGACTTGGCGCGCGGCGGGGTGATGACGCGCTCGAGCAAAGCGATGGCCTACATGACGAAAAATTATGTGGTCCACGGCGTGACGGCAAACCTGGGTCGCTGGAAACCGCCGTGGGTCGTCTCGAACCGGATATGGGTTGACGAAGTATATGTGGATACCGTTTGGTCGCGCGTCATGGCAAGCGACAAGCCGCTTCTCAAGCAGGGCCGTCTTTGGGAAATCCAGATCCCGGTGAAGTGGACCGATACCATGATTGAGCTGGAGGCGCACCCCGGCATCTTCAAGCCGGGTGAGACAGCGTATCTCTATGTTTTCAATGCGGAGGGAAAAGCCAACGACGTCGGCTTCCCGGTCCGCATTGGCAAGAACCATCCGGCGGTCGCCTCGGCGACCATCCAGGGACAGAGAGGGAACTGACAATGGCAACGATTCTCGTGACCGGCATCGCCGGATTTATCGGCTCGACGACCGCTCACATTCTGGCTGACCGCGGCGACACCGTCATCGGCGTCGACAATTTCAATCCGTATTACGACCCGACGCTCAAACGTGCCCGCGCGAAGCGGCTCGAAGGAAAAGCAAAGATATACGAGGTCGACATCGTCGACCTGCCTGGCCTTCGGAAAGTTTTCACCGAGCATAAGGTCGACAAGGTCCTTCACCTCGCGGCCCAGGCAGGCGTGCGGTACTCGATCGAAAACCCGTTCGCTTACGAACAGGCGAACAACCTCGGAACACTGAACATGCTCGAGATCTGCCGAGAAAAAGGCGTGAAGACGTTCGTTTTCGCGTCGTCCTCGTCGGTGTATGGCGGCAACACGAAGACGCCGTTTTCCGTCGAGGATCCCGTGGACCATCCGATTTCGCTTTATGCCGCGACGAAGAAATACAACGAGCTGATGGCGCACGTGTACCACCATCTCTTCGGCCTGCAGTGTACGGGTCTTCGCTTCTTCACGGTGTACGGCCCCTGGGGACGCCCCGATATGGCGCTCTTCAAGTTCACCGACGCCA
>JBBRXR010000315.1:0-3150 GCA_038238485.1 Elusimicrobiota bacterium
CGGCTTAACGGCCCTGGTGCTTGGATAGCGGAGAGCGGAGTGAATGGAGCTGTGGGAATCGGTGGGTGGATATCAAATAGAGGCGAAGTGGCAAGAGGAGAAAGGATCGACGCCGAAAGAGCCGCGGGGAAAGCCTGATCGGGGACATTGTGAATTGTTTTCGCTCTGATTCGGGGGCGGGAACGGGGACATTGTGAATTATTCCAAGGATACGGGTTTTAACGTTCGAACAATTCACAATGTCCCCGTTCCCTTCCTCCCCGTTCCCTTCCTGTCCTCCGAACAATTCACAATGTCCCCGTTCCCTTCCTGTCCCCCGTTCCCTTCCTGTCAGGCCGGCTTCCATGCCATGACCAGCATGACCGACGAGCGCGGCAACATCACATCGTATGGCTACGACGCCTCCGGGCACTTGACGACCATCACCGACGCCCTGTCGGAGGTCACCACCAACGTCTATAACGGCACGACCGGCCTTTTGACCTCGACCACGGACGCCGAGGGCCATACCACGAGCTTCGCGTACGACAGTGCGCGCCGTTTGCAAACCACCACGGACGTCTATGGTGGCCTGAGCTCGCTGACCTATGACACCACGTCGGGCGAAGTGGCCACAAGTGTCGATGCCCTGGTGCGCACCACCAGCTATGTGCGCGACACGATGGGACGCGTGACCAGCATCGTCTACGCCGACGGCTTCTACGAATCGTTCGTGTATAACAGCGCCGGGCTGTTCGATTATCACATCGACAGGAACGGCGTCAGAGACCAGCAGGCGTACGACCCGTACGCCCGCGGCCTGGTCAGCAGCCAGAGCCAGGCGGTCGGCACGGCCGTGCAGCGCAGCACCGGACAAAGCTTCGACAACGCCGGCCGCACCATCAGCAACCGCAACGCCCGCGGCTACTCCAACACGGCGACGCTCGATTCGGTGGGCAACGAGACAGCTACGACCAACCCGCTGGGCAACGGCACTCGCGAGGTTTATGACCTGGACGGCCGCATGATCGCCAGCCGCGACGAGATGGGCAACTGGACGACGTACAGCTACAACACGCGTGGTTGGCTTACGAGCACCACGGATAGCGCGGGCAACGTGTGGACCACGACCTATGACGCCGCCGGCAATGTGACGGCCAGCACCGACCCCTTGAGCCATACCGTCGCGACGAGCTACGATGCGCTCAACCGCGTTTCGACGACGACGGACCAGCTCAGCCGTGTCACATCGACCACCTACTGGAAAGACGGCCGGGTAAAGGACGTGATCGATCCGCTTGGCCATGACACGCGCTATGACATCGACTTTGTCAACAAGAAGTCCACGACGACGGAAGACTTCGGTTTGGGCTCGGCCATCACGACGGAAGACAACTTCGATCTGGCCGGCCAGACGACCTCGACCAAGGACGGGCTCGGCAAGTTCACGTCGTACACCTACAACTCGGTGGGCGATATGCTCACGGTCAAGGATCCCCTCAATCACACCACCTCCTACACGGTGGACAAAAACGGCCTGACCACCAAGATCACCGACGCGATGGCCAAGGCGGTCACGATCACGCGCGACGCTCTGGAACGGGAGACGGCGACCCTCGATGCCAGCGGTGTGACCTCCAGCACGATCTTGGACGCCGCGGACGAGGTGGTCGGCGACATCGACGGCCTGGGCCACCTCGAAGACCGGAACGTTTTCGATGCCCTGGGCGAAGAGGTCATGACCGTCGATGCACTCGGCGGCATCACGCGCAAGCGCTACGACGCCGATGGCCGCATGATCGCCTACATCGACAGCCTGGGAAACACGACGAGTTACGAGTACAACTCGCTGGGCGAATTGACCAAGGTCACCGATCCCAACGCCCACACGATTACGTTCGCGTACGACGCCGCCGGCAGACAGACCGGCCAGACCGACCAGCTTGGCCGGGTGAAGGAGTTCACGTACCTTAACAACGGCCAATTGTCCACGGAGGTCTGGAAGAGCGGCGGCACGTCGGTCAACACCCTGACCTACACGTACAACTCCGACGATCAAATGTTGACAGCCGGCGATGCCAATGGGACAATTTCCTTTACCTACGACGATTTGGGCCGGGTGAAAACGCAGACCGACGTCTGGGGCATCGGCCTCACGTTCACGTACAACGCGGATAGTCAGCTCACGAAAGTCGAAGACAGCAAGGGAGGCACCCGACAGTACACGCTCAACGACGCTGGGCTCGCCGTGACGATGACCTACTCCGACAGCGGCAGCCAGCTCCGCGAAGATTTCACGTACAACGCGGATAATAGCGTAACGGACGTGAAGCGCTACACCGACACGGCCGGGGCAACCCTGGAGAGCGAGACGGTTTATGGCTACGATGACGCCCAGAAGACGACGAGCATCACGCACAAGAACGCCGGCGGCACGACGGTTGATTCGTTTAGCTACGCCTATGATCTTGGCGGCAAGATCACGCAAGAAACGTCGACGCTCGGGCCGACGAAGAATTATACGTATGACGCGACGAATCAGGTGACCGGCGATGGCACGAGCACCTATAGCTGGGACGCGAATGGCAACCAGACCGGCAGCGGTTACACGACGACGACCGGCAACCGGCAAACGAGTGATGGCACCTGGAACTTTTCCTACAACGACGCCGGGAACGAGACGGAGAAGGCGAAGATCAGTGGTGGTGAATTCTGGTTCTACAGCTACGACACCAACAATCGCCTCACGCATATTGAGAAGCGAACGACGGAAAGTGGCGCCTCCGTCTTGTCGATCGATTTCAAATACAATGTATTCGGGGACCGAATCGAAAGAGATTACGACGCGGATGGTGCCGGGGCCGGCGCAGCGGTGGCCCTCAAAATGGCCTATGAGAACGGCAACGCTTTCCTCGACATGGACAGCGGCCTAACAGTTTCGACGCGGCGAGTTTACTCGGATGGTTTGGACAGCCTGGTCGCGAGGATCAACAGCGGCAGCGCGGAAGACTGGTACCTGACGGACGTGATCGGCTCGGTGCGCAGGGCGAACGCATCAAAACTTACCTGGTCGCACACAGAGTGACATAGGATGGACAATCTGGTAAAGATTCCTTGGGAATCTACAGCGTTTCCGAATGCGAGGCGCACGAAGCCAGCGGAAGCGGGGTA
>JBBRXR010000316.1:0-3147 GCA_038238485.1 Elusimicrobiota bacterium
ATCGACCTCGCCCTGGAGCTCTGTCGCGGGGCCGCAATAAACGGGCAATCCGTTTTCCTGCTCGGCTCCGCGCCCGGTGTGGCGGAAACCGCCGCCAAATCGCTCCGGCTTCACGTTCCCGGCCTAGCCATCACGGGTCTGCACGATGGGTTCTTCAAAGATTCCGACGAGCACGCGCTGATTGACGAGATCGCGGCCAGCGGGGCGCGGCTCATTCTCGTGGCCCTGGGATCGCCCCGGCAGGAACGCTGGGTCCACAGGAACCGCGAGTTCCTCCCGGCCGGACTTTACATGGGCGTGGGGGGGAGCTTCGACGTGTGGGCCGGTCGCCTGCGGCGGGCGCCCGCCGTTGTCCAGAAGCTGGGCCTGGAGTGGCTTTTCCGGCTCCTGCAGGAACCGTCGCGAGTTGGCCGCATGCTTCGCCTGCCCGTGTTCGCCTGGCGCGTCCAGCAGGCCCGGGGGCGGGCCAAATAGCCCTCCTTCGTTTCCGGTTTTTTTGCTACCATCCTTTTCTCGAATGAGCGCCCCCGAGAGGCGTTCTTTTTTTTTAACTATAGGAGCTTTCAATGTCGAAACGATGCGAACTGACCGGCGTGGGCCCGCAAACCGGCAGCAATGTCTCTCATTCAAACCGCCATACGCGGCGCCGCTGGGAACCGAACCTCACCGAGAAGCGAATTTTCCTTCCGGAAGAGAACAAGTGGATCACCGTCAAGGCGACCGCTCGCGCGCTCAAGACGCTCACGAAGAAAGGGATGAAGTCGGTCCAGAAGATGCACGCTCGCGTCGTCCGCCGCAATCCCAGCTTCAAACCCGCCGTCCATCTTAAATAAGCCGTAAGCCGCGCCCGGCGGCCGACACTGGGCAGGACCTCTCGCTCTTTCCCATGAAGCCCCAAGACGTCGTCTTTATGCAACGGGCGCTCACCCTCGCGGCCAAAGGCAAGGGCCGCGTGAGCCCAAACCCTTGCGTCGGCTGTGTGATCGTCAAGAAAGGCGAGATCATTGCCGAGGGCTTCCACTCGCTCTTCGGCGGACCGCACGCGGAAATCGCGGCGCTCCGTCAGGCCGGCAGCCGCGCCCGCGGCGCCGACATGTACGTCACCCTCGAACCCTGCACGCATTGGGGGAAGACCGGCCCCTGCGCTCCCGAAGTGATTCGTGCCGGCCTCAAACGCGTCCACATGGCCATGCTGGATCCCTTCCCGAAAGTTTCCGGCCGCGGCGCCGCCGCGCTTCGCCGCGCCGGCATCCAGGTCACGGTGGGCCTCGAGAAGGCCGCCGCCACCCATCTCAATCGCGCCTTCGTCACCTGGGTCACCCGCCGCCGCCCGCACGTCATTTACAAGGCCGCCACCACGCTGGACGGTAAGACCGCGTCCCGCACATCCAACTCACGCTGGATCACCGGCGTGCCCGCGCGCAACCTCGTCCATCATCTCCGCTCCGACAGCGATGCCGTGCTGGTCGGCACGCGCACTGCCAGCGCGGACAATCCGAATCTCACCAGTCACGGTGCCGGTCGAAGCCCGCTGCGCGTGGTCATCGACCGCACGCTCAAGCTCCGCCACTCGCTTCAACTTTTCGACACACGGCTGGCGCGCACCGTCGTGATCGCCGGGAGGAAGGCCACCGAGCGCCGCCTCGACGCGCTCGCCCGCCGCGGCGTGCGGGTCATCCAGGTGGGCGAAAAGCGCGGCAGGCTCGACCTCAGGTCCGCTCTCAAGAAACTGGCGAAACTCGGCGTCTCTCAACTTCTTCTGGAAGGCGGCGGAGAGACATCGTGGAACTTTGTGAAGGATGACCTCGTGGATGAACTGATCTATTTCATCGCGCCGATGCTGGTGGGCGGGCGCGCCGCGCCCACGTCGGTGGGGGGCGAAGGCTTCGCGACGCTGTCGGCCGCTCGGCGCTTCACGATCCTCTCGACCGCGCGGATCGGAGGCGACCTGATGGTCCACGCGCTCGTTCAACGGGGCCGGGCGTAATGTTTTCAGGACTCATCCAGGAAGTCGGGACGCTCACGCAACGTCGGGGCGCGGAAATGGCCGTGAAGCGGTCCGGGGCGAAAGCTGCAGTGGGCGACAGCGTCGCCGTCAATGGCGTGTGCCTCACCGTGACGCGGCAGGCGGGAACCGGCCGGACACATGAATTGTTTTTCGATCTGTCGCCCGAGACAAGGGAGAAGACCACGCTGGCGACGCTGCCGCTGGGATCGTCCGTCAACCTGGAGACCGCGCTGACCATGAACCAGGCGCTCGGCGGCCACATCGTTCAGGGTCACGTGGACGGCGTGGGGCGACTCACGAAGATCCTCCCGCAGGGCGAAATGAAGACGCTCTGGTTCGAAGCGCCGGCCGATATCATGCAGTATGTTGTATCGAAGGGTTCCGTGACGGTCGACGGCGTCAGCCTCACCTCGGCGGCGCTCACGAAGAAGGGGTTTTCCGCGGCGCTCATTCCCTTTACGCTTGAACACACCACGCTTGGTCGCATGAAAGTCGGCGACCGGGTGAATCTTGAAGCCGACATTATCGGCAAGTACGTCTCCCGGTACCTGAAGAAAAAATAATGAAAAATGAATTTGCTTCCATCCCCGACGCCATCCGCCGCATCCGCGCGGGGGAAATCATCATCGTCGTCGACGATCCAGACCGCGAGAACGAAGGCGACTTCGTGATGGCGGCCGAAAAAGTCACGCCCGCGGCGATCAACTTCATGGCGAAATACGGCCGCGGCCTCATCTGCGTGCCGATGATGGGCGACCGTCTCGACAGCCTCGGCCTCACGCCGATGGTGAACGTCAACAGCGAGCTGCGCGAAGCGGCCTTCACGGTCAGCGTCGACGTGAAGAAAGGCACCTCCACCGGCATCTCCGCTGCCGACCGCTCGAAGACGATCAAGGCGCTCCTCGACAATCACACGCGCGCCGAAGACCTGGCCAAACCCGGGCACGTGTTTCCGCTGCGCGCGCGCGAGGGCGGCGTCCTCGTCCGCACGGGCCACACCGAAGCCGGCGTGGACCTGGCCCGCCTGGCCGGCCTCGCGCCGGCCGCCGTCATCTGCGAAATCATGAGCCCCGACGGCTCGATGGCGCGCATGCCCGAACTCAAGCGCATCGCGAAGCGTCACAAGATCGCCTTCATTA
>JBBRXR010000317.1:0-3117 GCA_038238485.1 Elusimicrobiota bacterium
CAATCTGCATGAGCGTCTGGTTGAGGCGCGAGGGCTCATGGAGCTGAGGAATCAGGTCGGCCAGGGCGATGTAGAGGAAGCCGCCGGCCGTGATCGGCAGGAGGACGCCTTCGGTCGCGGGCGCGAGGCCGATGAACAGGTGGGTCAGTACCGCGCCGGCCAGGGCGAAAACCGCGGTCAGGGCGTTGATGGCCAGCGCACGCTTCACCGAGAAGCCGCCGTGCAGGAGGATGGCGAAGTCGCCCAGCTCCTGGGGGATCTCGTGGAGGATGATGGCGGCGGTCACCGACATGCCGATCTTGGGCCCGGCCGCGAAGGAGGTGGCGATGATCATGCCGTCGAGAAAATTGTGCGCGGCGTCACCCATGACGGCCATCTTGGCGGCGGTGGGTTTGGCCACGTTCGCGTGGTCGTGCTGGTGGAGATGGCAGTGGCGCCACACCATCGCTTTCTCGAGGATGAAAAAAACGAAGATGCCCGCGCCGGTCCACGCCAGGGCGTCGGGCGATTTCTCCATCGATTCCGGGATCAGGTGATAGAAGGACGTGCCCACCATCGTGCCCGACGCCAGGCTGATGAAATAGACGGCGGCCTTGTGAATGTTCTTCTTGAGAACGAGGAACAAGAGGCCGACGAGAGAGATGAGGCCGACCAGCGATGTGGCGGCGATTATCTGGAGGAGAACCACGGCGCGAACCTTATCAAAATGGGGCGGGCTGGTGCTTAGTAGAGGATGCGCAAAGAGAGCGTGTGCGTGAGCCCCAGGTCGCCCTGGGTGGAAAGCGCGTAATCGATGCCGATGTCCATTCGGCCGGGCGGCGGGCCGGCCGGCACCGCGGAGGAGAGCGGCTGGCGCATCTCGACCGAGAAAACGTCAGAGGGGAACGCCGCGGTTGATGCCGCCTGGGCGTTGGCGTCGTCCACGGTCACGAGTCGCGTCGTCATGGTGTACGAAGTGGGAGTCCGGGTGACCTGGCTGACGGCCACGACCGAAGCGCCGATCAGCCGGCCGATCTTCGCGGCGTCGGCGTCATCGAGTTCCGGTGTGATCTTGATTTTGGCCTCGCGCAGAACGCCTTCGATCTTGGCGCGCTCGATCACTTTGAACGCCTCCTGCTGATAGAACTGCTGGCCCAGCAGATCCGCGAGCGCGGGTCCCATGCGTTCGCCGGCGCCGGCGGCCGGAAGCACCGCGAGCTGATGGTCTCCGGGGCGTCGGCCGGTTCCCTCAAAATGTTCGGTCAGCTCGGCGGCCTGGAAGTTGAGGCGGTCGAGCAGGTCGGCCGCGCGGCGTTCGTTGAATACCAGCTCCTGGCTGCGTTCCGTCGGCTTCGATGCGCGCCGCGACTGCGCGGGCGCCGCCTTCTGCGGCCCCGCGAAGATGAACCCGAGGCCCGTGGTGAACCCGAAATCCGATTCGTGGAAGACGCCGGCGCGCAGCGCGAACTGCTTTTTCACCGTCCATTCGCCGCCGCCGGACACGCGCGTCACGGTGTCGCGGCCGCGAACGGCGTCGGCCAGAAGGAGCACGCTTTTCACCGGTCGCGATACACCGACGCGAACGAGAAGCGGCAGCGGCGCCCCTTCGTTTTCAAATTTCTGGTTGGCGCCGACGTTCAGGAGCGACGCCCCGGCGGTCAGGCCGTTATCGCCGAGCCACAGCACGCCGCCATCGGCCGCGAAGGCGGAGGCGCGCGCGGAGTCGAGCTCTTCGCGGATGGATTTCAGGCCGATTCCCACGGCCAGGCGCGGGCGAAGCGGGATCGCGAGGCCGAAATGGAACAACTGGTCCTGGATGCTGAAGTTGCCCTGCTTGATGCCCACTTCGTTGCGCGCGTCGTCTGTGGCACGGAACTGGTCGTAGCGAAACGCCGTAAAAAATTTCCGCATGTCGAACGCGCCCGACTCCGGTTCCGGGCCCTTGCCGCGCTTGCCGGGAATCAGGAACGGGAATCCCACGGCCGCCGCCTGAAACGAGGTGTTCTCAAGATAATCAATGTAGGTGAACGAGATATCGGTGCGCCGGAGACCGGCGAGACCCGCCGGGTTGTATTCGAGTCCGGTCACGTCGCCGGACACGCCGGTGAACGATCCGCCCAGCGCCACGGCGCGCGCGTTGACGGGGACCTTGAGGAACGGAGCGGCGGTGGTTCCTTTTCCGCCCGCGGCGGCCGGGGAGGCGGCCAATGAGAGAGCGGCCAGGAGAGCGAGGGGGCGGCGCATCGTCATTTGATGAGGGTGAGTTTCCCTTTGGCGTCGCCCCGGCTGGTCTTCGCGAAGTAGAAATAGAGGCCCGAGGCGACGAGCTCGCCGTCATCGTTGCGCCCGTCCCAGAGGTTCACGCCGGTCAGCGTCTTCACCTTTTCGCCCGCGAGGTTCATGATCTTGATCTCGATGCCTTCGGATCCGAGTGAGGCCGGCAGGGCGATGATCACGTCGCGGCCCGGACCGGGGCGGAACGGGTTGGGATAGGGGAACGTCTCGCCAGGCTCGGCCGGATTCGAGGCGAAGATCACGCCCGCGTTCGCGGCGGTCACGGCAGCGCCGGCGTTCAGGCGGCCGAATCCGAAATTGTTGTCGAACCCGGCGGCGCCGAGGTCCGCGGCGGTGAAATCGATGTACTGCGTCACCTTCTGCCACGAGAGCGACGGGTTCACCGATCGGATGAGCGCGGCCACGCCCGCGACCATGGGCGAGGAGAACGAGGTGCCGCGCGCCTTATTGGCGCCTACCGCTGTAACCGTGGTGGGGACGACGCCGAACACGCCGTCGGAATTGTCGTTGTGCGCCCCTTCACCGGGCGCCACGAGGTCGAGCGCTTTTCCCGTGGCGGAAAATTCCGACAGGCCGTTCGCGTTGTCGATCGAGCCCACCGCGATGACGCCGGGGAACGACGCGGGAAAATTGACGGCGGTGAGTCGGCCACTGTTGCCGCTGGCCGCGACGATCACGCAGTCATGGTCGAGGGCGAGCGAGATCGCGGCCTGAACCGAGCCCGAGGGATCGCCGGAGGTGCCGCCAAGGCTCATGTTGATTACCGACGCGCCGTGTTCGGCCGCGTAGGCGATGCCCTGCGCGATCGACATGAACGTGCCGAAGCCCCATGAGTTGAGAACC
>JBBRXR010000318.1:0-3117 GCA_038238485.1 Elusimicrobiota bacterium
CACGCCGAAACTCACCAAGATCGACCTGGCCGCCGGCACCGCTTACCTCTCGGTGTTCACGCGAGAGAAAACGCCCGTCGAACGGATGTTCGCCGGAGAAAAGCTTTTCGTCAGTCCCGCGATCCTGCACGCTGGCGCCGAGAGCGCCACCAACCGGGCGCCCGTCGCCGCCTCGAACCAGCTCCTCGCGCTCACCGCGGGCGAGCACGTCCGCGCGAACCTGCCCACCAACGCCGCCGATACCACGGTGGAAGCGCGCGCTACCGGCAACGGCCGCGTGGAAGGAAAAGTGGGAGACATCGAATTTGCGTTGGCGCCGGCGCGTCAGTCATCTGACCCGCTTGCCGCCGACCTCGGTCTCGCCGTCGACATGAACGGCAACTGGCTTACGAAGGTCGCGGCCGTGGGCCGCGCCGCGAACCAGGCCCTGTGGTACGTCACCCTCGGCCCGGGCGGCGACGCCTTCATGCGCTTCGTGATGCTGCCGTTCGACGCGCTTCAGTTCTTCATTAATATCTTCGGTCTCCGCCGTCCCGCGATGCTGGGTTTCCTGTCGCTCGCGATCGTCGGCATCGCCCAGTCCGCCGCGTACGCGTCGGAAATGCCGGTCGCCAACATGATGGCGCCCGGCGCCAGCACGGGAATGTCCGGTTGGGTCATCGCTTTCATCACGCTCGCGGGCATGGGCCTCCTCGTCGCGCTTGTTCGCGTCACCGGCGGCATGGGTGTTCTGGCGCCGGCCGCCGCGGGAAGCCGGGTCACCCGCCGTCGGCGCGTCAACGGTCTTGGCATCTCGGTGGAGGGACTCGAAGAGCGCATTGTTTACTCAGCCAATCCAGTGGCCGCATTGGTGGCCGGTCCGGTTTCCGGACCGGTGGGGCGTGCGGCCACGGAGATGCGCGTGGATTATGGAACGACTTTCTCGCGCGGTACGGCCGTCGGCGCGAACGCCACCGTGTCGCCGACGTCCTTGGACTCGCTGCTGTCGCCCGCTGAGGAATCCGATGTTTTCGGTTCGCTTGCGATGGGCCCTTGGGTGGGAGACGCTTTCAACGGAAATGACACGCTGACGCTGGTGGCGCGCTCAGGCTTTTCCGATCAGGCGGTTAATGCCGCCCAGGACCTCACCGCCGACGGCATCTATTTCGGACGCGGCTCCTTTAATTTCCCGATCACCGCTCCGCAGACTTCCGTCTCCGAGCCCGGTACGATCAAGCTCAACCTCGACGGCATCGTGCCCGCCGGCCAGACGGTCCGCTTTGCCCGCGTTGAAGTGGGCGCGAGCGGCAAGGGTACCGACGTCGCGACCTCGCGACTCTATCCCTACGACACGAACCGCAACGTTCAAGTGGACGCGCCGAAGGATGGCGAGCGCCTGGACCTTCTGTTCATGAGCAGAACCGGCCAGGTCACGCGTCGCCTTACACTCACGGGCATCGACAATGCGAACCCGGACGTCGAGATCGCGCCGACCGCCGTGGACGTGGCCGCGCCCGAACCTGTTTTCCTCGATCAGCTCACCCGCACCGAAGAGGGAACGTCGATGTTCCTGAACCTGCCGACCCGTTATCTCGGCCAGCAGATGCAGTTCAAGATCGACAACATTCCGTTCGGCAGTCGCATGCGCATCCTCTTCACGGTCAAGGACGGCGCCAACACCCGCGTGATCGACGCGACCGGCGTCTTCACGTTCAACGGCACCGCGCCGCAGATCCTCGTTCCGGCCAACGCGACGGGCATCGGCATTCAAATCGAAAGCCCGGACGGACGTCCGCTCGTTCTTCCGCAGAACGCCGCGATCGAATCCCAGGTCTCGCGGTTCGACAATTTCACTCCGACGCCCATCAATAATAAGCCGCTCGATCGTTCGCTCGACGGACGAAGCCTGTCGGCAAAACTGACCTTCCAGCCGGGCCAGTCGGTCCGGGCCCAGGTGCCGGGCGTCAATGCCGGCGAGCAGGTCGTGTTCCTTTTCACGAAGTCAAACGGCGACGGCACGGCTCAGCTGTTGCGCGCGTCGCGTCCGCTTGACGGCGCCAATTCCTACACGGTGGCGATGCCGAACGTCAATTTTGACGGCGTGGGCGTGATCATCGTGGATGCGTCCGGTCTCGCGCGTCCCATTCCGGCCGGCACGCTCGGCTTCTTCGAAGTCGGTGGATTTGCCGGCGCCGAAAGCGCCAATGTCCTCACCCTTAACCCGAATGCCGAGCGCACCAGCCTGTTCACCGTCCTCACGTCCCAGGACGGTCCGGAAATTCGCGTTCGGCTGAACGGCGTTCCGGCCGACCGTGAAGTCGTCTTCCTATTAACTCAGGATAACGACCCGACCGACAGCACGCCTGCCACCGCGGTGCGCGCTTCCGCCGCTCTTCAACCCAACGGCGAATACCTTTTGCGGCTTCCCACGGGCGTGGGTTTCAACGCGCTCGGCGTGGCGTTCGTCGACAACACAGGTGCCATCCAGCGGCTTCCGCAGGACGCGGGCGGTTTCGTCGATGTCCGGCAGAACACCGGGACCGGCATCGCTTTCGACCGCCTCGTTCTTCTTCCCGCGAAGGGCAACACCGGGTTTGGCGTCGCCGTGAACGCGTCGATGGGCCCGAATGTCACGGTGCAGGTCCCGAACGTGCCCGCCGGCAGCCAGGTCATTTTCACATTCAACCTCGGCGGCGAGAACGCGCAGATCGTGCGCGCGACGCTTCCGCAGAATCCGAGCGCGACCTATCAGGTCACGTTCCCGACCGGCGTCAACTTCGATTCGCTCGGTGTCCTCATTGTCGCTCCGAACGGCGCCATCCAGTCGATCCCGGCCAACACCATCGGCTTTGTCACGCCGAACGCGCAGGCGCCCGGTATCGCCGCCAACGTTCTTGTCCTCAATCCGAACGCCAACAACATCGGCCTCGGAACGCCGCTCACGCCGGAACAGGCCGGCGAGCAGGTCGCGATCCTCGTGCCCGTCCAGCCCGGACAGCGCGTCAAATTTGTCTTCACCAACGATCCCGATGGCGCGGGCCCACTGGGTGCGACGGTCGTCGCGGAATCCGAGCCGGAGCCGGGCCGCGACGGGTTCTTCCTTGTGAAGGTCCCGAAGGTGAAGTTCAACGGTTTCGG
>JBBRXR010000319.1:0-3106 GCA_038238485.1 Elusimicrobiota bacterium
GGCTGCTGACGTACGACGCCGCGTGGTCGCTTCTCAAGAGCAAGGGGAACGCGCGTTTCTCGGCGATCTGTCTGATCTCCAGCTACGCCTGGCTGGCCATTTCGGGCGCGGTATCGCTCGGTCACGCGGGCCTGGTTTCCGGCGCAACCTACGACGCGCTCATCCATTCCTTTTTCATCGGGTTCGTCTGGTTCATTATCTTCGGCCACGGGCCGATCCTGGCGTTTTCGTCGATGGGCATGCGCGCGCCGGCCATGGGCAGCCTGTACCTTCCGGTGGTGCTCCTGCATGTTTCGTTGATCATGCGCGTCGCGGGCGACTTGACCGGAGCCGCCTCGATGGTGAAGAATGGCGGGCTGATCAACGCGGTTTCGCTCGTTCTCTTCATCGCGTTGTTGACGGTCCGGCTGGCGAAGGACCGATTCCAGCCGAGAAAGGCGGCCTGACCGTGGCGAACAAAAAAATTCTGATTGTCGATGACGATGAAGCCATCCACCGAATGGTGCCGCGGGCGTTCGCCAAAGAGGGTTTCGATTTCGTCGACGCTTTCAACGGAAGGGAAGCGCTTGAATTCGCGGAGCGCGAGAAGCCTGACCTCATCCTCCTCGACATCAATATGCCGGAGATGGACGGCAACGAGACCATGAAGCGCCTTCAGGCGAACAAAGCCACCACCGGCATTCCCGTCATCATGCTCACCGGCAACGGCGAGGCGATCGACACCGTGGTCGGTTACGAGCTTGGGGTTCAGGATTACATCACCAAGCCCTTTCATCTGGACAACCTCAAGGAGCGCGTCATCAAGGTCCTGTCGGGCGACTGATGCCGGAGTTGCCCGAGGTCGAAACCATTGTTCGCGGTCTCGACCGCGAAATCACCGGTCGCCGTCTCGCCAGCGTCGAGGTGCACACGCCCTCCGTCGTGCGCGGATCCGCGAAGGCGCTCGAGAAGCTCGCCGGCCGGTCGGTGAAGAAAATTTCCCGTCACGGAAAATCGGTCTTTATCGATCTCGAAGGCGTCTCGCCCGCCGTCGTCACGCTTCGCGTCCATCTCGGGATGACCGGGCAACTCCTCTTCGAAAAAAAGTCCCTCACTCCGGCCCGCCACACCCACGCGATTTTCCGCTTCGCCGGCAACCCCCGTGAATTGCGATTTCGCGACATGCGCCGTTTCGGTTGCCTCGAGCTCGTCACCGACAGCACGAAGCCGAACCTCGGGCCCGACGCGTGGTTATCGCCGCCCGAACTCATTTTCGAAACGTTGCGCGGACGCGCGGGCATGGCGAAGGCCGCCTTGCTCGATCAACGCCTCCTCGCGGGACTCGGCAACATTTACGTCGATGAGGCCCTCTTTCGGTCTGGAATTCATCCGCGAACGCCGCTGGGCCGGCTGCCGCTGCCGAAACTGCGCGCGCTCTGCGACGCCATCCGGCTCGTGCTCGCCGAGTCCATTGAACTGGGGGGAACCTCGTTCCGCAATTACGTGGACATCGAGGGCGGGCGCGGCGGCTTCAAGGGCCGTTTGCGCGTTTACGGTAAACACGGCTCCCGCTGCCGGTGCGGGGCCGTCATTCTTCGCACGGTGGTGGCCGGCCGCGGCACCCATTTCTGTCCTTCCTGCCAGCCCCGCCCGCGCTCTCGCGCCCGTTAGACCCTTTAATTCCTTCCGTCGGAGGGCTTTTGAACTTCGCCTCCCCACGTCCCGTAGTATTTGGTGAGAAGTCCCAAAATCAGTCCGGGAGGCGCCCCCATGAAAACGACACGAATTTTCGGTTTGAGTTTAATGTCGCTGGCCCTGAGCGCTGCTGCTTTCGCCGCCGCTGGGCCGTCGAGCGGAACGGGCGCCGGGTCAGGTAGCAACGGTGGAGCGGTCTCGTCTCAGTCGACGACGTCGGGTTCGACGTCCTCGGGCTCGACGTCAGACAACAGCGGAATCTTCACCACGCCGGACAACGGGTCGGGTATCAGCGGAACGTACCGGGCGGACAACACAGCGCCTCGCACGGAACCGGCCATTCGCGCCGATGATTTCAACACGGCGCCGCGAGAACAGCCGGCCTTGATCGATAACGGCGGATCGGGCGCCACGAGCGGAACGACGGGATCGGTGGGCAATGGAACGGTCGCCCCGGGCATTCCCTCCAATGACGCCGTGAATGGCGTGGCCGCTTCGCAGGACACGTCGATCCGCCAGGACCCGACGCACGTTCCCAACGGCACCGCGGGCTCGCGCCCCGCGCCGAATTCAACAGTGAGATGAAAAGGAGACAACAATGGCAAACGTGAACGAAAAGACGATAACGGTGCTCAATAACCTGATCGAAACCTGCCGTGACGGGCAGAACGGATTCCGCACCGCCGCATCGGACGTCAATGATTCAAACCTGAAGGCGCTCTTCAACCGCTACTCGGCCCAGCGCGCGGAATTCGCAATGGAGCTCGAGGCGTTGGTGACCGGCCTTGGCGGCGACGCGGAGACCGACGGAAGCGTGGCGGGAGCCGCCCATCGCGGCTGGATTAACATCAAATCCGCCGTGACCGGGAAGAGCGTGGGGTCCATCGTGTCGGAAGCCGAGCGCGGTGAAGACGCCGCCAAAGAGGCTTATCAGAAAGCCCTGCAGGAATACATGGCCGCGGAAATTCGCGCTGTCGTCCAGAAACAGTATTCGGCCGTCATGGAAGCGCACGACACGGTCCGTCAGCTCGAGATTCAGACGCGCGCGTAGTTTGCGCGCGGCCGGTCCCCGCCGGCACCGTCCAACCATGGAAAACCTCCGTCGTTGGACGGTTCACTGACCGGTCAACCGCTCAACCGATTCATGGAAAGCCCGTCGGAAATTCGTTAGAGTCCTTGGGTTGCCGGGCTGCCCGGACGGTTAGCTCAGCGGTAGAGCGTCCCCCTTACACGGGGAGGGCCGGGGGTTCAAATCCCTCACCGTCCACTCCTTCCTTTCCTCAGCCTCCCATTCCGTTGTTCTTGAACCGCAGCGACCGAACGATCCGCTCGAGGTCCAGCGCGTAGCTGTCCGCCTTCTCCGGGTCCACGCCCGCCATGATGATGTAGCCGAGGCCTTGGCGCACCGTCGCGAACAGGCGAATGTCCATGA
>JBBRXR010000320.1:0-3092 GCA_038238485.1 Elusimicrobiota bacterium
ATTTCCTGAGCCTCCGCCGTAATCTCGGGTTCGGAATAATGCGAGTCGTCGTCCTCGCCTCCGGCGGCGGGCTCCTCCTTCGGCGGCGGCGGATCCTTGGGCTTCAAAAAGCGCAGGTGCAACTTGGCCGGAACGCCCTTGCGGCGGAAAATCTCGGCGAGCATCGGCGTGTGATAACCGCCGGCCACCAGCACGCGCGCGCCCTTCGACGGGGCGTTGAGCATGTTCTCGACGATGCGCTCGCTGCGCACGTCGGCCTGGCGGTAGAAATTTTCGGCGGAGGCCATGTCGGCCGGCGCGGGGTACTTTTTGGCGAGCTCCTGCCAGCGCGTCCACTCGCCGGGCGACAGTTCGAAGCGGACAAGTTTCTCCGCGAGGAAGAGCTGCTCGCTGCGCTGCGCGACTTCCATCTGCGAATCGGTGGTGGCGAGCTTCTTGAGCGCCGCCGTTTCCATGCGCGCGAGGCCGTCGAAGAGTTCGTCGGCCTTGATGCCGTCGGAGAGAAGGACGTAGCGGATGTAATCGTCGAAAGCGGGCGTCCGGCGGAGGTCCAGGCCCTTGGTGCGGCAGAGGGTGCGCAGGCCTTCGTAATAGGCGCCGTAGCTCAACTGGCCGAGACGGTAAGAGGCGCTGCACGCGAGAAGATTTTTGACTTCGCTCTCGCTCATCACGCCCACGAGTTTCTCGATCACCTGGCGGCGCTCGCGGTCCACGCGGTTGAAGTCGATCTTCGACTCCATGTCGTAGGCCTGAATGAAACGCTCCACTGAAAATTCGGGTTCGGTGCCGCCGGCCACCATCTTCTTGGCGAAGAGGCCGAGGCCCACGGAGCCGCCGTGGAAACCGGCGCGCAGCGCGTCGAAGGTCTTGAGCGCCGGCGTGAACACGCGCGCCTTTTCGGCGGCCATGTCCTTGCCCATGCGCGCGAGCTCCGCGTTGATGCGGTCGCGGCCGGCGAAGCCCTGCTTGTAGGCCTCGACGTTCGCGGTGTACGACGGAAGATCGTCAACGCCGACAAACAGCGGCGGCGTGGCCTTCATCGTCATGCCGACGAACGAAGGCGCGGAGATGCGGTCGTGCTTGAGGAACGCGCGCGCCACCTTCTCGGTGATCGCGCGGTTGGGGAAAGAGCGGAAACGGCGGAAGTTGAACGTGTCGAACGCGCCTTCGACGCCGACGGCGCCGACGCGGCCTTTCGAGATGAGCGACTCGAGAAGCGCGGCGATGTTGCCCTGCGCCTCGGCGTTCATGTGGACGTCCTGAATGATCACGACGGGCGCCTGCTCGCGGCGGGCGAGACCGGCGCGATGCGGATCGTTCATTTCCTTGACGGTGGCGACGGAAGCGGGGACGGCGTCGATCACGGTGCGCAGCGACTCCGGCATGTCGGGAGCATTCATGCCGGCGTTGGTCCACTTGGCCGTGGGGAGAGCGGCGCGGATGGACGGAAGTTGTTCGAGAAGTCTCTGGGGAGTGAGGCCAGGTTGGCGGAGAGCGGCGGGAAGCGAGGCGAGCTGGCTCTGCTTGCGCTGGGCGGCGGATTTCTCACGCTGGGCCCACATGTCTTCATACTGACGCGCCTGAGCGAGCGGCATGCCGACGCATTCGTAGGCCATCGCGCCGACCAGCACAATAGCGACAAATTTTCGCCCCGAAATTTCGAGGTATTTACGCTTAATTGAGATCATTTTCCCCATTCCTATCCTTAGGATAGGAGGGCCGCATTAAGGTCTCATTAAGATCGAGTAAAAATACGGTAAACGTCACCGGAAACAAGATGCGTTTTGAATGAGAGGCGGCCACGGGGAAGGATAGGCCGGGAAATAATTGATTTCATGGGGTTTGTGAGGCGGACCCCGGCGGGAGGACGTTGGATTAGGGCTGATTTCTAGAGGCGAATATTGGCGGGGAAAAAAAGACGGCTACTGGATGAAATATTCCAGCAGGATGTTCGCCTTGTACTGCACCTGCGCGGCGGCGGGAGTGAAGTCGGCTTCCAGATAGATGTAATCGGGATTAAGCGACGGGAAGAATCCTCCGCCGCTCGCGGACTGGATTCCCAGGTTCGACTTCACGGTGACGTACTCTTCACCCGGCGTGAAGGCGGGACGGTCCACGGGATCGTTGGTGGTGCCGTTGCCGTTCACGTCGATCGCCGGAGAATTTTTGTCTTTGAAGAACGACCACGTGGGATCGCCCGTGTTGTCGAGCGTGCTGAACGGTTGAACGGTGACCGGCACGGGCGACGTCGAGTCCTGGATCTTCCAGCCCATGTCGAGACGATGGAACGTTGTGGGCACGCCGGCCAAGGCCTCAAGCATGCCCGCCGGGTTCGAATCAAAGTTGGACGTGATGCCGGGCGTCGGGTCAACAAAGCGCGGATTTAACGCGGCGTTCGCGTTGTCGGTATAAATCTGGACGCCCCACGGACGGGTGTCGATCGGCTGCGCCTGGAACTCGATGTACTGATTCGAACGCGCCCAACGATGAGTCAAGTCCATGTTGACCGACCAGTCGAGGAAGCTCGCCGGTGAGTTGTTGCTGATGTTTTTCACGACGATGCCCCACATCGGAACGGGCTGAAGCGGGTTGAATCCCGTCTTCGCGAAGAGATACCAGCACATCGACGAGAGCGCGCCGTGCGTCGAGTCCATAAGACCGGAGAAGTAAGCGGTGCCGGCGTTTGACGCATAGGCCAGCGCCTGCGAACTCACGCCCACGGTGTACACGGCCTTGTCGAGTTCATTCAGGTACTGGTCGGCCTTCGCCTGATTTCCGGCGGCGAGATAGGCGAGCACCATGTGTCCGGTTCCTTCGATCCAGACGGCGTCCTTGTCGGCGGGCTGGCCATAGGGAATCGAACCGCCGTTGCCGGGAGGGCCCGAGAAGTCGAAGCCCGTCATCTGGTTTCCATTCACGTCGATGACTTTCGTGTTAACGAAGGCCGCCTCTGCGAGATTGACGACCGCCGTGTACGACGATAGCGCCAGCGGCGCCCAGGAATAGGTGTCGAGAGCGAAGTCGGTGTTGGCCGCGCCGCCGCTCAGCTCGCCCGTGTTGAAGCGGCCCTGCGCCGTGTTGAACGCGCCGCC
>JBBRXR010000321.1:0-3072 GCA_038238485.1 Elusimicrobiota bacterium
GCCCGGCGAAGGTGATCCGCGGGCCGATGAACGGAAAAACGGTGGATTGGATTTTGACCTCGGCTTCCTGACCGTCCGGAAGCTTCACGATGGGTCGCCGATTGATCTGGCCGCCGCCCGCGATCACGCCGAGGCGGATGTATTTCGCAACGCGGTAGTCGCGCGCGAACATGAGCATGCCGCCGCCCTCAAAAGGAATGTCGACGGCGAGTTCATTGGAAGCGGGAAAGAAAGCGGCGGCGGGCGAAATGAGGAAGGCGACCGCGGCGAGCGTCGCGAGGAAAAGGCGCTTCATGCCTTCTTAAGAAGGACTTTCAGGTTTTTCTTGTCGACCGACACGCGCAGACGGCACGCGCCCTTGTCGAACTTCACGCCGCTGACGGCCGCGCCCGCGATGAGCGCTTTCACGCCGTCCTGAATTTCGGTCGACGGCACCTGGGCTTCCGAGAGCGCACGGCCTTTGGCGGTTTTCTTGGCGAGCACGTGACGAAGAAGGGCGTTCTGGCCGAGCGCGGTGGCGGCTTCCTTCGCCAAGGCGCGCGCCTGCGTCTCGTTCTCGATCTCCATCGGATACGGAGCGCGCGTGTCCACCCACAGAGAACTCAGGCTTTCATGCACCTTGAATGTGTCGATCTTTTCCGGCTTGCGCGTCAGTGCGGCGACGGGAGCGGTGGAACCGGCAGGGATGGAAAGTTCTTCAGCGCGGAGAACGGCGGAGGAGGCGAAGGCGAGAAAGGCGAGCGAGACGGCGAAGCGGCGCATGGCGCCTAGGTCGGGTTCTTCGCGAGCAGGTTGGCCACCACTTCCACGAGATCGCGATTCTGAAAGGGCTTTGAGAGGAACGCGTCGACGCCGGCGGCTTCGAGCGCGCCCTTGTCGCCGTCGTAATTGCGTGAGGTCACAATCACCATCTTGGGGCGGTTGGGCATTCCGTGGACCTGCTGGGCGGCGTGATAGCCATCCAGCTTCGGCATCATGACGTCGAAGAGCGCCACGTCGAAATTCTTCTGGCGGAGCGCCGCGAGCGCTTCCTCGCCGTCGGTCACGCCGACAACCTGATGGCCGGCCATCTCGAGGATGTCCACCATCACTTCGAGGATCTGCGCTTCATCGTCTGCGATCAGGATTCTGCCCATGGGTTGGTGGGAAAATGTAACGAAAATGCGCTGTTTGCGCCACTTTTTTTCAGGCGATGACCGGCGTTGACCTTCCGTTCCTGCCTTCATTAAATGACGCTCCATGAAACGTTTCCGATTCCTTCTTTTCGCCGCGGTTCTCTCCATCGGCCCCGCCTCGGCCGATATGCCGCCGGTCAAGCCCGCCCCCCAACGACCCCCCGAAGGGCCGTCCGTGGTGGTGCAGGAATTCGAGGTCCTTCCCGATTGCGCGGCAGACAAGGTCTGCGCCGAAGCACTCATCCGGAACGTCGGCCTCAAGACCGCGTATGGCGTCCGCCTGCGCATCGATATGGGCGGAACGAAGTACGGCAAGCCGCGCACCTCGTTCTATCAGGACCTGGACAAAGACCAGCTTGAGCCGACCGAAGCGGAGTCGGTGTCGATGAACGTCGACCGGAAATTTCCGTACAAGAACGAAAAGGGCGAAGACAAATTGCTCGAAGTTGGCCGCTTCAACGTGAAGATGGTGCCGGTGTGGCGCGACACCCCCAAGCCGCCGCCCACCAAAAAAAATGGTACTTTGACTCCAGCAAAACGCAAATAGGAGGCCTCATCGATGGCTCTGTCAGACATGTTCAGCAACGTTCACCTCTTTTTCCGCTGGCTTCACGTGATGGCGGGCATTACCTGGATCGGTATGCTCTATTTTTTCAATTTCGTTAACCTCCAGTTCAAAACGTCGATCGACGACGCGACCAAGAAAATCGTCAACGGTCCGCTCGTTCTCCGCGCCCTCTGGTGGTTCCGCTGGGGCGCCATGATCACCATGCTCGCCGGCCTCGTTCTCTTCACGATGAACTACATGTACACGCCCGGCCTCGGCTTCGGCCCGTCCGAGTTGTTCATGGACACCGCCGGCCTCACCGGCCGCGCGATCTGGATTCTCTTCGGCGGTCTCCTCGGCCTCATCATGTGGTTCAACGTCTGGATGATCATTTGGCCGACGCAGCGCCGCATCTTCGGCGGACTCATCCCGGCCGACCAGCTCCCCGCCGCGCGCAAGAAAGCCGCCCTGTTCTCGAAGATCAACACGTACCTCTCGGGCCCCATGCTCTTCGGAATGCTCGCCGCGCCTCATTACGGCGCCGCCAACTTCGTGAGCATCGTGGTCGTCATCCTGATCGCGGAAGTGGCGATCTGGCACGCGTACAAAATCTCGGCCGTCGTCGGAAAACCGCAGCCGAAATAACCCGACCCCTTCTCAAAGAAAAAGCCCACCCGGCCTTGGCCGGGTGGGCTTTTTCTTTTGTCCGCGCCGACGGTCAGTACGGACCGGACTGGGCCCCGCGCAGCGTGCGCTTGATGCGTTTGAGTTCCGAGAGCGAGTAAGAGCGGGCGTTCGCCTGAAAGCTCGGCCAGTCCTCGAAGCAGGACGCCTCAATGGCGGCCGGAACGTCCCCCTTCTTCGCCACGAGCGCGCGCGTGAAGCCCTGAATCGAGTTGATGCCGTGACGATCGCGCATGTATTTGAGCGCGAGGTAGTCCTCCACGTAATCCTCCGCGCCGTGCGGGCCTTCAAGACCGTTGATGAACTTCTCCTCGTCGCCGGTCTCGATCTGAGAAAGATAGGAATTGATCATCTGGTCGCCCTGGCCCGCGGCGTAGACCGCGAATCCCTCATGGAGCCAGCGCGGCAGGTTCTGGGCGTCCGGCCCGAGAGCGTCGTTGAGCATCGCGTGGAAGAGCTCATGGCGAAACACTTTATCGAAATTGAACTTCTCCTGCGCCCAGGCGCCGAGGTTGATGTTGAGCCGCTGCGCCTGGCGTTTGCCGTCGGAGAGCAGCTCGACATAGGCCAGCACGTTCTCGACGCCCAGGGGAGAACCGTCCACGAAGCGGACCTGGAGCGGGTGGCTCCAGCCTTCTTGGAAGTCGAGGCCCGTGGCCACGGCGA
>JBBRXR010000322.1:0-3051 GCA_038238485.1 Elusimicrobiota bacterium
CGCGCCCGCGCGCTCGAACTCGGCCACCGTGCGCGCGACGTTGTGCACACCGCCATGGCCGGTGTCGCCGTCCGCCACGACCGGGATGCTCAGGCGGCCGGCCATGCGGCGCACCGCGCCCGCCATTTCATCGAGCGTGAGCAGGTTGAGGTCGGGCAGCCCGAGCAGGCTGGCGCTCGCGCCGAAGCCGCCTAGAAAAATCATGTCGAAACCGGCGTCCTGCGCGATGAGGGCGCTGAAGACGTCATGCGCGCCCAGGCTGCGGATCGCGCCGCGGCGCTTGAGGAGCGCGCGCAGCCGGCGGGGGGTCGACGCGGAGCTCATCCGCGCTGCACCAGGCCGCGCACGAGATCGAGCGGCAGGAACGGTGACCACGCGCCCTTCGCGTCCTTCCAGTCGCGGGAATCGCCGGACACGTCGCGGTTGTCGCCCATCACGAAAATCTTCCCGGAAGGGACGGTCACTTCGGCGCGGGTATCGCCCGCGAGGACCTCGTCGGGGCGCGTGTGCTGCACGTAAGGCTCATTGATCACGTTTCCGTTCACGACCACGTCCTTGTTGCGGAGCTCGATGCGGTCGCCTTCCACGGCGATCACGCGCTTCACCAGCCCGCGCGCGGGATCCTGGGGTGAATCAAACATCACGATGTCGCCGCGTCGGGGCTTCGAGAACACGAACGCCATCTTGTTCACCATGATGTGCCGGCCGGTGGGAAGCGCGGGAGCCATCGAGTCGGACGCGAGGTAGATTCCCTCGAACGCGAAGCGCCGCACGGCATACGCGCCGGCGGCGCCCAGCAGAATGAGGAAGAGGAGGCGGCGCACGCTCCTTGGTTACTTCTTCCAGAGCGACTGCAGCGTGCCGTAGGCTGGACGGATCTGGCGGACGAACGGGCTGTTCTTGCCGTCGCCCTGCCCGACGATGCCGTACCACTCTTCGTAGCTCCAGCCGTCAAGGAACGGAAATCCGAACTGCGGAACGACGTCGTGGTTCTGCGGCTGAAGGCTCTTGTAGATGGCCGAGCGCGGCGCGTACCAGGCGGCCCTCGCCTTCTGAACCTTCTCAGGCAGGTCCGAGTTCGCCTTCCACCATTCGTCCAGATACTCGAACATCACGCCGCCCAGCGCGTTGCCCACGCCGAGACCGGCCATGTTGGCTTCGAGGTCTTCCCAATTGTTGGCGTTGTACATCGCCTGATACGCCTCGGCCTGCTGCTGACTGTAGCCTTCGCCGTACGCCGAGCATCCGTATTCGGTGATCAGCACGGGGCGGTCGGCGACGTCGCGCACGTTCATGAAGAGGTGGCGGCCGAAACCCTGCTCGCCGCGGTACACGTTCGCTCCGAACACGTCGATGGCGGGGCAGTTCTTCTGGAAGATGTCCATGTAGAGAAGGTCGCCGTTGGCGATGGCCACGGGGCGCGACGGATCAAGCTGGTGCACGAGCTCGGCGGCGCGGTTGACCATCTGGTAGAAGGCCACCGGCTGGGTATTGGCGTTGTTGGCCACGCCGTAAACATTTTCATTCCCGAGGACCCACATCAGCACGTAGGGCTCGTCCTTGTATTCCTCCACCATCTTGCGGACGCTGTCGAGCATCGTCTGCTGCTGCTTCGGGTTGGTGTAGTCGGTGCCTTCGGCCCACGTCGCGCCGCTGCCGACGGCGTAGGCGCCGAGGAGGTCGCCGCAGAGGATGTAGATGCCGTGGTCCTTGTAGAGGCGGCGGAACAGTTCCTTGTCGTAGAGGTGATGATAAGCGCGCAGCGTGTTGGCGCCCAGGTCCTGAATCAACTTGCCGTCGCCGACCGTCGGTTCGTCGGCATCCTGGACGTTGTTGTTGTTCTTGTCGACGAAGGCTTCATCGAAACCGTCGTGCTTGCCGTTCTTGTTGGAGTCGATCAACTGCCAGTCGCGGGACACGTCCCACGTTCCGCGGTCGGGGCTCACGCCGATCGGCGTGGCGGAATAGGTGATGGCTTTGATCTGGAACGGCTTGCCGTCGACGAAGAACTGCCAGTGGCCGTTCGAATACTTCTTCAGCTGAAACTTGGGACCGCCGACGGTTTTCACGACCTTGAGCTTCGCCAGGTTGATGGGCTTCTCGGGCGCGCGCTTCTTCACGGCCACGAGCTGGCCGGGATTAATGGTGTAGACGTCGTTCTTGATGTCCGCGTCGAACTTGCCTTCGATGTCGATCTTGGCGTCGCGCAATTCCATTTTCACTTCAGGATGGCGGCGCAGGAGCTGGGTGATGCGGTCGAGCGCGGCGGGCGCGACCGGCCACGGCGTGTCGTAATAGGTCACCGAGCTCGTCTTCGGGAAGTGGACGGCGATCGCGTAGAACGCCTTCACGGCCTCGGCGATGTAGCCGCCGCGCTCAAGCATGAGCGCGGTATAGAATTGCTTCACGCCCGGGTCTTCGTTGGTGGTGGCCCACTTGTAGAAATTGACGGCGGCGAAGTTCGAGTCGACGAACGTCCAGTGATTGCCGGTGAGTTTGCCCGCTTTCAGCAGATCTTTATAGGCGGGGTCCTTCGCGGCGTCCTGGTTAGGAAACACGCCCTCACCAGCGGCATCGGACAGGCCTTTCTTGTCGGTGATCACGTATTTGTAGTTCTTGCCGCCGACGCCTTCGAACGTGCCGTATTTCTCGTAATTGATCGGCGCGGGATTGGGAGAGGTGAGCGTCAGTTTGTCCGAACTCGGAACGGCCTGGTCGCGACTCACGGGGCGGTCGGCGGCGACGGCGGCGGAAAGAGTGAAGGAAGCGGCGAACAAAGCGGCGATGGTGCGTTTCATGGAAGGCCTTTTTTAGTTGTGATTTTGGGGCGAGAGGATATAAACAATCGGCCGGTCCGTTAAGTCCGAGAAACGGACCCGGACCGTCGAGGAGTCGAGCCACTTGAGTTGCTCCGCCGGGAAGAGCGCGGTGAACGACTCGATGGGGTCGAGCTTGAAGAAGCGGCTGTCCCCATAATGCATGGGAAAGACCACCCCCGGCCGGAGCTGCTCGACGATCTTCTTGGCCTGTTTGGCGTTGATGGTCGTCACC
>JBBRXR010000323.1:0-3045 GCA_038238485.1 Elusimicrobiota bacterium
CGTGCCCTTCACGCTTTTCGCGCTGTTCCTTCTCGTGCTGGAATTTTTCTTCGCCGAGACGCCGGGCCAGAGCCGCCGCGTCGTCACCGGCCTGCGCCGCATCCGCTTCCGCCGCACAGCTGAAACGGCGGCGGCCACGGTCGCTCTCGTGCTTCTCTGCGTCGCGGGCGCGCGGGCCGACCTCCGCGGCCCGGTCCGCGAGGGCAACCGTTTGGTCAAGAAGGGGGATCTGGAAGGCGCCGCCAGGCAGTTTGAGTCGGCGCAGATCGACGACCCGGAGAACCCCTGGCTGGCCTATAACATCGCCACGGTCGCGCACCTGCGCGGCCAGAACGAGGAAGCGGTGAAGCTCTTCGACCGCGCCGCCGCGCTCGCCCGGGACCCGGCGCTTCGCGAAAAGATCGCCTACAACGCTGGTCAGGCGCTGTTTCAGCTGGGGAAGAGCCCGGAAGCGATCGAAAAATTCAAAGAAGCGCTCCGCCTCGACCCGCGCGACATGGATGCAAAGTATAATCTCGAGTACGTGCGGTCGGGGAAGAAGCCCCAGGCGCAGGCGTCAAAGCCGCAGGATTCCAAGTCGCCGCCGCCATCGCCGGGCCCGACGCCGTCGCCCCAGCCGTCGTCGGGCGAGAAAAAAAACCAGGACAAGGCGTCGCCGTCCCCGCAGCCGAGCGCGGCGCCGACGCCCAAGCCGGGTGAGCTTTCGAAGGAAGACGCCGAACGGATTCTTCAGATGACGCAGGACGAAGAGTCGGAGAAACTCAAGGCCCGCCCGATCCGCCCGCTCGGCTCAAAAGAGCCGCCGGCCGCTTCCGGCGAGGATTGGTGACATGACGAAAAATTTCCGCTGGATGCTGGCCGCCGCGATGCTGCTGGCGCCCGCCTCAACGTTCGCCGGAGGACCGGCCACGGCGAGCGCGAGCCTGAGCGCGAACGAGACCTCGATCGGCGAGACGCTGATGCTCACCGTCCAGATTGCCGGCGGCTCGAACATCGACGCGGCGCCTGCGCCGAGCCTTCCCGACTTCCAGGTCCAGCCCGCCGGGCAAACGAAGTCGTTCCAGTGGATCAATGGCGAAACGTCGTCGATGGTCGGTTACAATTTCGTGCTGAGCCCGACCAAGACCGGCACGCTTCAAATTCCACCGATCTCGGTGACCGTCGACGGCAAGCCGCTTCAGACCCAGCCGATTCTCGTGGTCGTGCATTCCGGCGCCGCCAACCCGCAGCAGCAGGCCGCCGCGCAGCAGTCGAACGGCGGCAACGACAAGGCCGTCGACGTTCCCGCGGAAGGGCTCCGTCCGATGTTCATGACGTCGAAGGTCGACGTCGACCATGCGTACGTCGGCCAGCAGATTCTGCTGCGCGTGCAGATCCTGCGCCGCCCCGACATCCAGTTCACCTCACAGCCGCGCTTCGCCGAACCCGACCTCACCGGGTTTCTCGTCGAGCCTCTCAAGCAGCAGAAATATCTGACCACCATCAACGGGGCGCAGTACGAGGTGGTCGAACTTCCGTACGCGATCTTCCCGACGTCCGACGGCGACTTCGCGGTCGGCGGCGCCCAGATGGAAATCGCCGTGCGCGCGCAGGTTGACCCGTTCGACCCGAACAGCTTCTTCCAGAATTTCTTCGGCCGCAGCCAGGTGGTGCATCTGAACACGCGCTCCATCCCGGTCCGGGTGCGCGCGCTGCCGAAGAACAAGCCGCCGGCGTTCTCGGGCGCAGTGGGACGCTTCAAACTGACCGCGAAGGTGGACGCGCCTGAGCCCGAAGTGGGCAAGGCCGTGAACCTCGTGCTGTCCGTGACCGGCGTGGGCAACATCAAGGCGATCAAGGAGCCGGTGCTGCCCAACCCAAAGAACTTCCGGCGCTACGAAACAATTTCATCCTCGAAAGTGGACGACGACCCGCGGTTCCTTCACGGCGCGAAGGAATTCAAGATCCTGCTGATCCCGCAGGCCTCGGGAAACCTCACGATTCCGGCCGCGCAATTCGCGTATTTCGATCCGGTCGCCAACGATTACATCGTCGACACGACGCCGGAGATCCCGCTCACCGTCAAACCCGGCACGCTCACCGCGGGCGGGGTCACCGAGCAGCAGCCCGACCAGCCGCAGGCCGCCGCGTCCGAGGGCATCCGCGTGCTCGAGCGCGACATCCGATTCATCAAGCAGGGCCCGGTCCGTCCCGTGGCGCCGCCGTTGTACCTGCGGGGCTGGTTCATCATGGCGAACCTGATTCCGCCGCTGTTCGCGTTCGCCGCCCTGCTCGTTCGTCGCCAGCGCGACCACAAGATCGAACGCGCCGACGAGTATCGCTCGCGCAGCGCCCTCCGCCAGGCGCGCCGGGAGCTCGTGCGCGCGCGCAAGGCTGTCCACGCCACCGACCCGGCTGAGTTCTATGGATTTATTCAAGGTTCGCTCACCGGCTTCATTGCCGACAAGATTGGAGCGGCCGCTGCGGGCCTGACGCGCGACGACATCGAACGCGCTCTCTCCAGCGGCGGGCTCGACGAAGCGGCCCGCGCCAGCGTTCGCGACCTGCTCGACCGCGCCGACATGGCGCGCTTCGCCACTTCTTCGCTCGAGACCGACGACCGCGTGGGTGCGCTCGAGCAGGCCGAAGCCGCCCTCAAATCGATGGGGAAATCACTATGAGAAAGATGAATGTGATCTTCGCGGTCGCCGGGATGACGGCGATGATTTTCATTTCGACACGTCCGGCGTTCGCGAAGGACATCGAGGCGCAAAAGACGTTCGACGAAGCGAACGAGCGGTTCGAGAAAAACGAGATGGACGAAGCTTTCACCCGCTACTCCACGCTGGCCGCGCGCGGCTTCGGCGGCGTTCCGCTCTTCTACAACCTCGGCAACGCCCACTACCGGCGCGGGGAACGGGGAAAAGCAATTCTCTGGTACGAACGCGCCGAACGCCTGGCTCCGCGCGACTCCGATGTGCGCTTCAACCTCGCGCTGGCCCGGTCGCACATCAAGCTCGAGAATGAAAATATTTTCCAGCGCGCCGCGACCTACTTCAACGAAAA
>JBBRXR010000324.1:0-3036 GCA_038238485.1 Elusimicrobiota bacterium
CAGCGACAGCACGATCGCGCTGATCGCGAACGCGGACAGCAATCGCGCGAGCAGGGAGCGGCGATTCGATGACAGCGCGAGATCGGGCAGGTGCAGGAACGGGAACAAAACCCACGCCGCGTTGAAAATCGTCTGGACGGTGAGCGCGCCGGGCGCCGCGAGGAAGGCGAGGCCGCCGAGCAGGGCGAGCAGCGCGCCCTCGGCGATCCAGGAGCCATAAAGGTTATAGGCCCGCGCGGTGATCGCGGGCGCACCGAACCGACGCGAGACCGCGTTGATGGCACGCCGCAACCATTCCATGTTGCCGCCGGCCGACGTTTCGGCGGTCGGCGCCACGTGATTGGCGAGCGCCATGGCCGCCATGTATTTCATGGATTCGGCGAAGGTGCCAACGGAATCGTGCGTGAAGCCGGAAACGTCCACAACGAGCGTGCCGGCGTAGCCCGCGTCGCGCATCAGCGCCTCGAGGAAATGGGCGAGCTCGTGCTCAACCACTTCCGTCGGGCCGTGCACCGTGCTCGGTCGCCGCGCCGCGCCGCCGCGGATCCCGAAGATGTTCTCGTGCAGATACATGGTCCCCGCGGAGAAAAGTCCCGCGAACGGAAGCGTCTCCCCGTCGGTGTCGACCAGGATCACGACATCGGTGAGCCCCACGAGGCGAGCGAAAGCCCGGGCGAAGACGGTGGCCGCCGCGAGTTTGCGGGCCTCGACCTCGTCGGCGGCGACAAAACGATGCGCGTCCAGGTCGATGTCCTGAATGCGCTTGTTCGCCGCGGCGTTCCGGATCTTCTCCGCCATGTCGGGCACGTCGGCCGCGGCGAGGGGAACGGCGCCGACCAGGGCCGCCTGGCGCGCCGCGTTGGCGGCGTTGACGACCGCCTGCACCGCCAGCCGCCGCTGAATCATGCTCGACTTCTTCTGTGACTGGCTGGGATCGAGGGATACCGAGAGCAGGAGGATCAGCTTCACGAACAGCTTTTCTTTATCGAGCTGGCCGCGCGCGGGAAGGATTCGCTTCAGATCGCCTTCGATGCTCCCGTAATCGCCCGCGTTGATGCGGGCGGCGAGATCCAGCACGGGCGACGTATCCGACGGCCCTCCGATTTCGCCGAAGTAACTGTTGCTGGTTTCCCAGTCGAGCGGAAATCCTTCGAACACAAACTGCGGGTTGGTGCGCGTGAGCACGAGGCGGGCGACCGCCTTATAGAACTCGGCGGCGACGTGAGCCTGGATCGCCGGAAGGAAATTGCTCTCGTGGTCGAATGCGCTTCGATTGCGAATGAGCGGCAGCGGAATCTGGATGATAATGCCCAGCGAAGGGATGAGGCGGCGCAGCGATTCGGGGATGTTCGCGAGATATTCCTCCCGAAGCTCCGACACGCGCAGGCCGCGGGAGTCGACGATCTGGAGCGGCATGTCCTTGGCGGAAATCACGCGCATCTGACCCCAGGTTTTCCCGCGCGCCACAAACGGCGTCTCGCTGAGCAACTCCTGATCGACGGTCAGGGGCCGGGGCTTGCCTTCCCCGTCGGTAAGCGTGATCTGAAAGCGCGGCGTCTGCGCCAGGCCCGCGAAGGTCTTCCACGCCCGCTGCGCCAGCATCTGGTCGAGCTCGGGAACGGTGCTCGCCGCATTCTTGATCCGGCGCACGGTGACGCCGAGGCGAACCGACGGATCGGTGAGTTCGCGGATTCGCGTCTTGCGGATGGAGAGCACCTTGCCGGCCGGGTCGCGGCGGACCACGTATTCGAACAGGTAGGCGCGCTGCGCGTTCTTCGTGATGATCTCCACGCGGTCGACGCCTTCGAAGATCGTGAACTTGCCCGTGCCGAAGAACCCGGCCGATTCCACCTGGCCGCCCGATGCCTTGGTTGAACGCGGAATGTCGAGAGCGATCTCCTGGAGGGCACCGGTGCCGTTGTCCGTGGCTTCCTCCACGAATTCCTCCACGCCGCCGCGGGTTCGGCGGTAGAACGCCACGTCCAGCTTTCCGTCTGCGCTCCCGCGCGTGGCGTCGATGGCGTTCTGCGTCACCTCGGCGGTGTACGCGCCGGACTCGCGCTGAACTTCCGCGTTGCGGCGGATGGCGGCCTCGAGGGCCTCCGACGGCGGCGGAAGCGCTTCCTCGCCGCGGGCATCGGCGGTCAATCGGGAAACGAGATAGTCGATGCTCATCAGCTCGTCGGGCTGGCCCGGCGTCTTGGCGCGCGTGTCCTCGAGGAGCTGGATCTGCGAGAGCGCCACCCCGTCGGCGGACGTGTAGAGATCGCGGCCCGCGAGCGAAACGTCCTGGCGCTCGGGCACCGGGTCGACGGCATTGGTAAGAAACACCGCATACGGACGGGCGACGCCGAGCGCCGCATACGCGGTCTCGACGCCCGAGAGATAGGGAAGCAGGGCGTCCGACAACGAGGCGGTGCGGAAAGCCTCCAGCATGAGCCGCTGAACGGCCAGCGGCGCCTTTTCCATGCGGGCGACCTGGCGACGGACGACCGCGCGCTTGGCATCCGTCCGCGAGGCGACCGACAGGAAGGTGACGAGATTTCGAAGCGTGGCCAGCGACGCCGGACCGTCGGTAACCAGGCGGGCCACCCAGGGGCCGAGTCTCGCCACGTCGGCCAAATCCTCCGACCCGTTGACCGTGAAGCCCAACGTGATCATCAGAAGCGCTGAGTCGTCCACGTCGCGGACGTCCACATCCGGGTTCTCGGCCAGAGCAAAGACCGATGAAAACAGTCGCGTCCAGAGTTCGCGGGCGGTGGCGGCGTCAGCCTGTCCGATCAGATCTTCGTGGCGTTCGATGAAAGACGCCAGGCGGGGAGCGAGGTCGGCCGCGCGCAAGGCGAGCCGTTCCGAGGACAGCGTCGAGGCGAGGTCGATGGTGCTCTGATTGCGCAACGCGAGCGAGAACCGGCGCTGCACCTCCGCTTCGTCGCGATCGAAGATCTCCCTCAAAGCGGGGGCGACGGCCTCCGCCACCTCGGTCCGGTACGCCTCGGGAATCTGATCCAGGATCGGACGCGTGACAACGCGCAC